>JBAVVQ010000465.1:0-4868 GCA_049697375.1 Rhodomicrobium sp. | reverse complement strand
TGATTGAGGATGTTCGCGAAGATAAACGCGGTCAGCTCGGGCTCCCGGCGTGTAACGTCCTCCGCCTCGGCGCGAATTTGATTCCACACCGGGTCATAGGCCGAGACCTTTGCGGACTTGCCTCGGTGTTTTGCGGTCAACATGGTCGAATGGTCTCCGGGGAGCGGTTGAGTGGAGCTTATCTTAATAAACGTTCATGGGCAAAGATTTGGCGATTAGGGTCTTCTTTCAAGAAAAGAGAGCACGCCTTCCTTAAAAACACGGTCGCCGACCGCTTTCATATGGTCGCGGCCTGGAATATCCAATGCTTGAGCTCCGGGTATGGCGTCGGCCAGCTGTTTCGCCGAACCGGCGACCGCGTCTTCCGTGCCGACCGCGACAAGAACCGGACGGCTGAACGTGGCGATCTCATGGCCTGGAATGCGGTCGCGGGACGCCGTGATGCAGGCGGCAAGCGCCCTGCGGTCGCTTTTCGTCTGATCGGCGAAAATGCGAAAAGCCAGCGCATTCGGATCGGCGATCGTTGACGGATCTTCGGCAAGGAGCGCGGCTGCAATCGGCTTCGGGTCGCCGAGGCCGTAGACCATGTTTGCGCCAAGTCCCGCGAAGACGGCGCTTCGCACGCGCTCGGGATGCTGAAGCCCAAGAAAGGCGGCGATGCGCCCGCCCATGGAATAGCCAAGCACGTCGGCTCTTTCGATGCCGAGATGATCGAGAAGCCGCCGCGCGTCCTCCGCCATGATCGGGCCGGTATAGGCTTCCGGATCGTAGAGCTTCTCGCTAGCGCCGTGGCCCCGGTTGTCGAACGCGATGACCCGAAAGCCGTTCCTCGTCAGGAGTTTGATCCAGCCCGGGCCGGCCCAATTTGTTTGCATATTCGAGGCGAAGCCGTGGATGAGCAGGATCGGGTCCCCGTCGCCCTCGATCGCATAGGCGATCTCAACGCCATCCGAAGAGAAAAACTCCATGCCAGACCTTCTCGACCAATTTGCCCAGATGTCGGAAACCGCCTTGCGGAAGTAAAGCACACGGTGAGCACATTGGGTTCTCTGGTCATGAAAAATGATTGATAGGCTTTACGAAAGGCCTAATCTTTCGCCCAAAGAGCGGCTGCGATTGAAGAATGCACGGACACAGTCACCATCACGACCACAACCATCTGAGCGGTCCGCGCGACTTCCGGCTCGCCTTCGCCATCGGGACGGGCTTGAATATCGCTCTCGTCGTCCTCCAGGCGGTTTACGGCGTAATCGGGCACTCGGTGGCTCTGCTTGCGGACGCCGGACACAATCTCGGCGACGTCTTCGGCCTTCTGCTGGCCTGGGGCGCGAGCGCCGCCGCGCGCAGAGCGCCGAGCTCGCGCTACACTTACGGCCTTCGCTCCTCCTCGATTCTGGCCGCGCTCGCCAACGCCATCATCCTCTTGATCGCGGTGGGGGCCATTGCGCTGGAAGCCTCGCAGCGATTTGCTTCCTCCGAACCGGTCGCGGCGAAAGCGGTGATGATCGTCGCCGCCATCGGCATCCTGATCAATGGCGGAACCGCCTTGCTTTTCATGCAGGGGCGGGAGCGCGATCTCAACATCAGGGGCGCGTTTCTTCATATGGCGGCCGATGCCGCGATCTCGCTCGGGGTTCTTGTTTCGGCCTTCCTGATCCTGAAGACGGGCTGGATGTGGCTCGACCCGCTGGTAAGCCTTATCATCTCGGCTATCATTGTGCGCGGCGCCTGGGGGCTTTTGCGGGACTCGTTCGATCTCGCATTGCAGGCCGTGCCTCCGGGCATCGACCCGGGCGAGGTGCGCGGCAGCCTTAAACGCCTGGACGGCGTCGAGCGCATTCACGATCTGCACATCTGGGCGATGAGCACCACCGAGACGGCGCTCACCTGCCACTTGGTGATGCCCGGCGGCCATCCGGGCGACGCCTTCATCGCCAAGACAGCTGCCTCATTGCGCGTGGAGTTCGGGATCGAGCACACAACGCTGCAAATCGAATGCGGCGACGCCGAGACCTGTTCGCTCGCGCCCGATCACGTGGTTTGACAGACCTGTCGCGGAGCGTTCGCTTTGCAGACGGTTAAAATTGGTTTTGTTTTGTAAAACGCCTATAGGTAAGTATATAGACAGTTTATTTGACCTCGCCGCGGATGGCCATACGCAAAGGCGCCGCAACTCATTGCGGTTCGGATTAGACCTTAACGCGCCCTTTTCGAAGAGCCTGACGCGCCGGAAATGCGGGCAGCCGAAGCCGGCGAGCGCAGGGTGTGATGCCCTCGCTTGGCATGCCATCGGAAGCCCCAGGGAATGATCGCCGCTGATCCCGAAGAGGAACTATCCGGCCAGATTACCACAATTTCGGGCGGTTGCGGCGGGGTTCCCACCTCTTCGAGCAGACGCCCGTCGCTTCGCGCCCTCAAACGAGGGTTCACCTGGCGGATGGATGCTTCGCCGGGGTGGAGTTCCGTCCAGCGCCAGCCACAGCAATCGGTGTAGATGCGCCTGCGGCGCTCAACGCCCCAATAAGCGGGCCTATCGCTATAAGCCAGCGAATGCCTGTGGTGGTATGGCTCCGCCCTGGACGCGATCGTGATGCTCGCCAGGACCGCGGAGCACCCTAAGGCTATCCATATCGTTTTCGCCATCATGGCTGAGGCCGCCTTTTGCTCGTTCGCTGTTATTCTTTCCACGGAGCCGCCGCGTTCAGCCTATTTGACGGTGTTAATCGTGACCGGCGGCGTGCCCGCAATGCCAGCGCCGAATTGCGTGACGCCGATCGAAGTATTCTGGCCCTGGGTTAGGTTCAGTCCGAGATAGCTCCCGGTTTGCGTCACAGACGCCGATGCGCCGCCCGGCTGGTTCAAGGTAACAGAATTGTAGTTGCCTGTCTGAGCGATCCCCGTGGCGTTCTGGCCGCCTGTCTGGGTCAGGCCGATGGCGTTGCCTGCGCCGTTTTGGAAAACGGTGGCCGAATTGCTGGTGCTACCTGCGATGGCCTGCTGCTCGGCGGAGGCGCTGTTGGATGTCCCCTGCTGGGTGAGCGAGAAGGTGTTGCCCGAGCTTGCCGCCGGAGCGCAGTATGAGCCCTCGCAGCCGGCGCCAAGGATTGTCGACATTTCATCGGCGCTCGCAAGCTGAACCGATGCCGCTAATGCCAACGCGATGACTCCGGTTCGAAACGAATTGCGCCCTGTCGAGTCAGTCATCCGCCTGCGCTCCTCTTCCTGTTGGCCGCCCTGCCGGTTGATGCCGCCAGGACGGAAGTTGCCGCCGTAAAGGCGGTTCTAGTGCTGATAGACGCTGGCGTAGTTGCCTGGGCCTGTTTGCGTGATGTGCGAAATGTTCGGGCCGTAATTCGAGGTCTGGATCACGCTTGCCTGGTTTTGGGCCGCGCCTCCCGTCAGCGTCTGGTCGATGGTTGACGTATTATTTCCTCCGGCGATGCCCATGGACTGGGTTACAGTCGCGGAATTGTTGCCAGACTGGATGACAGTTGACTCATTCGTGAATCCCGCCGACGCGGTTTGCGTAACAATGCTCGCCCCGCCATTTGACCTGATGGTCGACTGATTATAACCTCCATCTGCGGTCTGGTTGACGGTGTAGCTTCCTCCCGTCTGCGTAATGTCGGAGGTGTTGGCGCCGGAACCGAACGGCGCGACGTCCTGCGTAACGCTCACACTGCCGGTGACGCCGCTCTGCCAGATTGTGGAGCTGTTCGTGCCGCCAGAGGCGAAGTGGTCGACGGTTTGCGTAACAGTCGTGGCGCCAGAACCATTCGTTTGCCAGATCCCGGAACTGTTGCTGCCATGAAATGCAGTCTGGGCAACGTTTATCGTGCCCCCGGCCTGCGTGATCTCGGAGGCGTTGTTCCCCCCATAGGCAAGCTGGGTGACGGTGGCGTTAATCACCGGCGATGTTTGGGTCAGGGATGAGACGTTGTTGAAGCCAGCATAACCGTCCTGGAAAATCTGGCTGTACGCTGTGCTTGAACCGGTCTGGCTTACAGACGACCAGTTGTTCGATGCATCGAGCTGGGTGACCTCCACCTTCGCGTTCGACCCATGCTGGCTTATATACGAGTAGTCCGTGCCGGTTGCCGCGGGGCCTCCCCAAAGGCCTTGGCTAACGCCCGCTTTGTTGTTGTTGCCGTTCTGCTCGATTGTTGAGGTGAACGACCCACGGGCCTCACTAGGCGTGCTTCCAGGTGTTGTGAACTGAGAGCCGCTATTATTCGTGAACGTGAAGGCGGGCATTGTGAATGTCACATAGCCTGTGCCGGACCCAGCCGCGTTCGTATTTTGCTGCGTGACAGCAAGGTTATTCTTGCCGTCCTGAGAGGTGCGCGCCGCATTTTTTGCGCCGCCGGCTGCAACTTGCTGCACGGACGCGCTGTTGCCGGAAGACGCGTTGTTAGTGAGGCCCTGGTAGACCTCGGAGTAGTTTCCTGAACCTGCGCCGATTTTGCTTTGGTCTGCGATGGCTGTATTGCTGCTGCCGATCTGTTCGATCACAGACTCGTTGCCGGCTGCTACACTATTGCCGGTCTTGGCCGGATCTTGCGCTAAAGCAGCGCCAGCGAATAAAGCAATAGCGGGAATGGGTAAGAATAGATATTTCTTCACGATAATCTCCACTTTCATGAGCAAACATCACGAAGGCATACGAAGCGGAAAAGGAGGCGCTTACGCGCCTCCCTACGTATATTAATGCTGTCTAACATATGCGAAGTTGCTTGTGCCGTTGGACTGATTTACATATGAGTTATTTGTTGTGCCTGCTGCGCTGCCCTGCGTTACGTATACGCCGCTGTAGCTGCTATCCTGCTCAACAGTTGAGTTATTGGTGGAACTGCCGCCCTGGTTAACAT
>JBAVVQ010000464.1:0-5859 GCA_049697375.1 Rhodomicrobium sp. | reverse complement strand
GGACACTTCGCTTTGGCGCATCAAGGCTGCGCCGCCCATCGCGTTAACTCCACGCTATCGTTCAATAAAAATTAACCACCGGATTTCTGTAATTTTGCTTCAATCGGGAGCAAAACGAAGCAAGTTCTGCAAAACAGTACGGATGAAGCCGCAGTAATCAAGGTGTTCGAAAGAAATACTTATATACTTATCTATGGGCCGTTTTACGAAACAAAACCAATTTTTACCGAATTTTAAGCGATGCCTCGCGGATGGAGCGCGTCTTGCTGGCTCCCTTACCGCTTGCTGAGGCGAGCCGGAATCGCTTCGGGCGGACTGTCCGCGTCCGGCCAATCGTTACGCGATGCATTGACTTGTCTCAAAGACATTCAGAGCGTTTTCGCGGGGAGTTATCGTTTCCGACGCCCGTGCCTGACGGGCGCGCGCCAGGATTTCCAAAGGTGGCAATCATGAACAGAGTGTCAGATCAAACGAAAAAGCCGGCGGAGGACGATGAAGTCACCCTCTCGATCTCGCCGGAGAAAGTATGTTTCATTATCATCAAGGCCAGGGAGTTCGACGTCAAGGACGAGGTGAGCGAGCCGGATCCGGGATCGAATCCTTCAGACGATAACGACGTGGCGGTGCTGGAAGACCACGACGACGACCCCGTCTTTGAAGAACTCACCTCCTTCATCGATGGCCTCTCGGAGGATGAACAGATCGACCTCGTTACGCTCGCATGGCTTGGCCGCGAGGACTATACCGCCAGCGATTGGCAAGCCGTGCGCGAAGATGCGGCCCGCGCGCATAATGACAGGACCGCCGCCTACCTCCTCGGCATCCCGCAGCTTGGCGACTTCCTGGAGGAGGGCCTTTCAATGCTCGGCTATTCCTGCTCGGAATTCGAATTCGGCCACCTTTGACAGGAGCGAGTCACTATTTAGAATGCGTCCGGAAGGCCGCTATTTTGAGATGCATTCCACCAGCGAAAACAATGTGGGGCTGGGTAGGCAGCCTTCCTCTTTCTTGGGCGCGGCCTCAGCCACGGGCTTCGGAGCCGCGATTGAGGCTTCTGGCTGCACCGAGGCCTGCTGCATCGAGCAGCCAGCCAAGAGCATCGGAACCAAAAGAAAATAACGCATCAAGGACTCTTTCCGCCGCCATCGTAAGGCTCGGCCTCGCTATCAAATTTCAGCGGAAATAATGTGTCCGGCGAGCGCGCCGAAATGAGCGATCCACAACAGAGATGACGGCACGGCGGAGCGCTCGCTGCGAAAGTTTCGACTACTTCGTATTGAAGAACGCTTTGACATTCGGCGGAGAGACCTCGATCAGCGCTTTCACCGCTGCGATATCGCCAATTCTCTTGTCCTTGATGTTCCAGCCCACGATGCCTGTCAGGGCAAGCGCCGAGAGAGTTGGGGACAGGAGAGCAACGATCAAAACCGCGCCCAGGACAATGAGCTTCAGATAGATTTCCTTCTCCATTCGATTTTGCCTCCATGTGAAGTGGCGGTCGAAAACCGGAGCGATCGACTGCATCGGAAACACTCATAAATGATTCACCAGATAAACGATTCAAGGCAAACCGGAACATTTCATGGCGGCGCTTTACCTGTCGATAGGGATTAGGCCCAGCTTTCCGCGGCTTTCGGTAGCTGCTAGCTTTATTGGTGCGCTGCCGAGAGGGAATCAGGATGAGCGAGAAGCCTTTGGTCGACGAACTTGGGGAGCCAATCAAGGATCCGGTGGACCGGTTCATGCGGCAACTTGCGTCCAGCGCGGCGAAGCATAGGCGCACCGTTACGGGCGCCCCGCCGGTTATCGTCGAAAATGCTTTGGCGGCGAATTTCGAAGCCGCGTCGACGCCGAAGATCTGGAAGATGGACGTGCAATTGGAGCCCGCGATCGAAAGCGTCTCCGTCGCAGAAGCGGAGGAAGTGCCCGGATGCTGGGTCGTCGACGCGCGCGACAGCGACAATGCGCTCCTCCGGGCGGTCTTCGACGGCCTCGACGCGGAACAGCGCGCGCGCGAATATGCCCGCTGGAAATATGGGGCTGACAGTTAGGCGCGAAGACGCTTAAGCGTCCTTTTCCCGGCCCATGCTTGAGCCGAAAAATCTCTTTTCGCGACAAGGAACGCGGGTGCATATTGGTGAACTCGGAAGGTTGCGCCGTGGGCTTAACCTTTGCCACGAGGAGAGGAAGCGTGGAAAGCTATCCTGTGGATCTTGAGGCTTCTCAGATCGTTCGCTGGCTTATCGAGGAGCAACGGCGTGGCGCGTTGCAGCTGAACGTGACAGCCGCGCGCTCTTACGTCGTGGAGGCGTTCGAAAAACCCGACCTGGACCAGATCGGCGAAGACGTCGCCGATTTAAATGACGTCCTCGCAATCGCTACGCTCGAAGTCCGCCCGGAGCATGGGAAAAATGGGTGGGTGCTCCGCATCCGTGTCGAGGACAGGATCGGCCCGCGGTTGCCGGAAGACGAGGACGCACCCGACGGGGAAGAGGAAATCGATCTCCAAACCTTCGAAGCGGACTTTATCAAGCCCGACCCCGACGCGGCCGAAGTCTCTCTTGAGGCTGAGAACGCGCAAGGCAAAGCCAGTTTCACCAGGCTGTTCAAGCACATGCTGCGGAACGAGCATAGCTCTAAGCGCTGACGGACGATCCCTGGCGCGAGATCGCCGCAGTTTCAGAGACCGTGGAGGAACCTCATGGAGATCAAAAGAAGCGGGTTACGGCCTTCCGGAAAAGGCCCGGCGGAGTATTTCACCGGCGCGGTCCGTATTGATCCAATTATCGAGGCGCCGGAACCGGCCAGGGTTCGCGCCGCGAGCGTAACGTTTGAGCCGGGCGCCCGCACGGCCTGGCATACGCACCCTCTCGGCCAGACCTTGATCGTTATCTCGGGCCTGGGCTGGGCGCAGCTTTGGGGCGGTCTTATTGAGGAAATCCGCCCCGGCGATGTGGTCTGGATTTCGCCTGGCGAAAAACATTGGCACGGAGCGACTCCGGCGACAGCGATGACGCATATCGCCATTCAGGAAGCGCTGAACGGCAGCCCCGTCCACTGGATGGAAATGGTCAGCGACGAGCAGTACCGGCGCGACTGAAACGTCCCGCTATAGCGCCTCAAGAGAATTGAAGCATGGCGACCGCCGAAGCTGGGAGCGGTCCGCCGTCTCGTGCGTTGGTTTAAGCGAGCCGCAAAAGTCAGGTCTTCGAGGGAACAAGAAAGAGAACAGGTGAATAAAACGATCCGCGGGCTTTTACTTCTGGCGGCAATCGCTCTTCTTTCTACGCGCGAAAATGCCATGGCTTCACGAGCCACTGCCTACATCGATGCCGTTGATCTGGATCTTGTGCCTTCGGAGCGCGATAAGTTTCTTGAGGCTATTGCAGAAGACGCCGCAGCGACCAGGAAGGAGCCGGGATGCCTCCAGTTTGATGTCCTCGTGCTGGCGAATGATCCGAACCATCTCTTCCTGTATGAGGTTTATGAAAGCGAGGCGGCATTCAGGGCGCATCGGGACTCAGATTATTTCAAGAAATATGCTTCAACGACCGCCAACATGGTCGAAAAGCGCGTAACACGGACGATGACGGCGCTCTCGTTCGGAGAAAAGCCTCGTTAGAAGCCCTGGTCCGCCTCGGCCAATCCGATGGAACCTCCCCGGAGATCGCGAGCGTGTCGCCGGTCATGCCACGCGTTAAGGCATTGCGGTCGAGGCGCCCCATTCCCAGCAAGTCATGCTCCCGCTTTTTCGGATTGACAATCTACAGGACAAACAGAGTAACCTAAAGCTATGAATGTATGTATTACGTTTTTTTCTTGGATAAAAAATCAATACTGATAAACTTGAGTGCGTTAGTGGTTGGGGAGATCAATGATTGAGTTCGTAGCCACAGTAGTATGTCCAACGTGCGCGCATCGTGAGAGTGAGACCATGCACGAAGGCGTGCGACAATACTTCTATAAGTGCAAAGGGTGCGGCAAAATTATAAAGCCGATGAAGGGTGATTGCTGCGTCTTCTGCTCCTACGCCGACGTGCCATGTCCGACCACGCAGATGTACACAGGGCGGCGCGAAAATTACGTCAGCACGCAATCATGGTTCTTGCTGTGATGTCCTGTCCCGGTGTAGCAAACTGCGGAAGCCGCTCTGCACGGCTTGCCGCCACCGCCCAAGGTCAGGCCTATTGGCCGCCGAAGCTTGGCTGGCCTGCGTGCGCGTCACTGGCGGCGCCGTTCTCCATGAGGCCGCTCAAGTCAACGGTACGACTGGCACGCTATTAGGCCCGCAACCAGCACGCTTAATCAAGTGTTTGGCCGCCTGAGAGTCTGGTAGATCGCCAAATTGACGTAAGCGGCTGCGAGCAAGGGCGTGTCGACGTGAGCCTGCTTGCCTCGCGCCAGAAGATCGCCAATAATCTGGTCCGCCTCGATCGGGCTATTCTTCATGAGATCCCGATACATGGATGAGGTGAGCGTCGAGCCCTGCTCCGTCAAAAGCGCTCGCGTCGGATCAAGGAAGCTTGCCCCTGGCGCATGACCGTGTGCGGACGCCACCGAAACCACCTCGTCGAAAAACCGCCCGACGAAATCGGCGCCCCCTGGCGCGCCGGCGATGTCCCCGATTGTGCCCCGCATCAGGCAGGTGACGCCGGCGAGCGTGGCAAGAAACATCCACTTGTTCCACATGTCCTGCTCGATGTTGGACGACAGCCTTGCGTCGAAGCCTGCATTCTGCATGACGGCATCCAACTGCTCGATACGCTCCGAGCGGCTGCCGTTCATCTCGCCATAAACGAAGTTATGAAACTGGGAGAGTTGAACGATCCGCCCCTGATCGTCCAGAGCGGCGGCTATACTGCACAGACCGCCGGCCAGAGCATCCTGGCCGAAAGCTGCGACGATGCTGTCGACATGTCTCATGCCGTTCAGCACCGGCACGATCATGGTCTTTGGCCCAACGCCGGGAGCTATATCCTTCAGAGCCGCATCCAGAGAGTAGGCTTTCACCGTCAGGATGATCGCGTCGTATGGCGATGCGATCGTTTCTGCGGTGACAAGCTTCGGCGTAAGCGCGACGTCTCCGTGAGGGCTGACGATTTGCAGCCCCGTCGCCTTGAGTTGATCCGCGCGGCCTTTTCGTACGAGGAAGGTGACGTCACGATCTGCCTGAGCAAGCCGTCCTCCAAAATATCCGCCGGTCGAACCGGCTCCGACGATCAATAAGCGCATTGTCCGATATCCCTTAGCCTTTCGACCCGTTAGCTGGGGTTATGATCTGACAATGGAAAGACCAGGGTTGTTTCATCGCCTTAAGACTTTTATGGGAGACGAAATCTTAGGGCGGAGCGGCCGGTGTTAACCTCCGGCCGCGATAGGAGCTTGAGCGATGCCGATTGTCCGAGGCAGAAACATCGAGGTGCTTTTTTCCGCGGAGACGATCGCGCGCCGCAACCTCGAACTCGCAAAGGAGATTGCGGCGCGGGAGTTTCACGATCTTCTCATCATCGCCATCCTCAAAGGATCTTTCATCTTCGCCGCCGATCTTATCCGTTGCATGCATGGCGCCGGCCTCGCGCCGGAGGTGGAGTTCATTCTCATCTCGAGTTATGGCGCGGGAACGAAAAGCGGCGGCGTCCGAATCCTCCGGGATATCGATGCCTTTGTGAAGGGCCGGGATGTCCTTCTCATCGACGACATTCTCGAATCCGGCAACACGCTGGCATACACGCGTCATCTGGTTCTAAACCGGGGGGCCAGAAGCGTTTCGATTGCCGTGCTGCTCGACAAGCGCGGCCGCCGCCAGCTGGATATCGAAGCCCAGTTTGTGGGGTTCGCGTGTCCCGATCGCTTCGTTGT
>JBAVVQ010000463.1:0-2558 GCA_049697375.1 Rhodomicrobium sp. | reverse complement strand
CATTGCGGCGCTGGTGGAGCGCGCCCGGAGCCTGGTCTCGGATGCGATTCAGATAGCGGCAGCCGGGGACGCGGCTGATCTGATCCGCCGCCTCAAAGACATTTTGGTCCGTATCGAGGACGCGGAGGCCGCGGCCCGCAAGCTTTCAAATGGGGTTCAAGGCTGAAAGAAGAGAAAGAGCGGCTTGCCGAGCCGCTGCGCCACTTTCACCATGGTGTCGATGCCGATGTTGTGCATCGCATTCTCCATCTCGGAGACGTGAGCCTGAGCGATCCCGGTGGCCTTGGCCAGGTCGCGCTGGCTAAGGCCAGCCTCGACCCGAAACTTCCTGAGATTGCGGGCGAAGATCTCGCGTTCCGGCTGACTGTCCGGGGCCCGTTTTTTCGCCATCACGGGAAGCGCACGTTTCCGCTGAGGCGGAGCGTCCGCCGTGCGCTGCGCATCGTCGGGCTTGAGCAACGTTCACCGTCCTTCGCCAAGCAAGCTTCGGATCGCCGCGGCTGGGCAACCCGGTCCAATCGCTTTTGCACTATATTCACCTGTTGGTCAAATTTGGCAATTCTTGCCGGCGAACGGTGCCCCCAAGCCGGCATTGAGGCCGCAGCCCAACCGGTCGCGATAGCGCAAACCCTATGAAGCGATCCAAAATCGCCACACTCTAAGCGCGATGCATTCGTGAATGATCGCTTGGCCTTATCGCTATCACCATTGTTTAAAAACAGCTCTGCTGTAAGCAGGTTAGATTCAATTCCTGTGAACAAATCAATGCGGTTTATTATAATTCTTAACATTAGTAGGATATTCTAAAATATGTTCTTGATCTAATTCGAACTATAGAGAGTCCTTATCTTACCATCCTTCAAAAGCAAAATATACGCGCGCCAAGAGGCCATTTATGGTCTTCGATACGCCTCGACGCTCGCATCGGTCTTCGCCGTTTACTTTACAATTTGATCGCCTATAAGCGAACGCACGCTCAACTTCTCCCGATGGTCCGGCATGTCCGCTACAGGTCACGCGTCCGATTATGCCGATCGTATCAAGCAGAAGCTTGAGCGCGAACTGGGCGATCCGGTCATCGGCGCACTTCGAGACGCGAGCGTCATCGAGATCATGCTGAATCCGGATGGGGGGCTGTGGGTCGAGCGTTTCGGCCGCCCGATGGCGCGCCTCGGCGAGATGCCGCCGCATCAAGCCGAGGCCGCCATGGCCACTTTGGCGGCGATCCACCGAACCACGATCACGAGGCAATCGCCAATCCTCGAATGCGAGCTGCCCGACGGCAGCCGCTTCGAGGGGCTGATCCCGCCCGTCGTGGCCGGCCCGAGTTTTTGCATCCGCAAACGCGCGAGCCGCATTTTCACGCTCGACGACTATGTCGCCTCGGGCGCGATGACGCTAAGGCAGCGCGAGCTCATCCGCGAAGCCGCGCTCGACCACCAGAACATCCTCATCGTCGGAGGGACGGGCTCCGGCAAGACGACGCTTGTGAACGCTGTCATTCACTTGATTGCCGAAGAGTTCCCCCATGAACGCCTGTTGATCCTCGAGGACACCGCCGAAATCCAGTGCGCCGCGCCCAATCGCGTGTTCAAGCGCACCACGGACGCCATCGATCTGAGGCGCCTGCTGCGCTCCACCATGCGCTACCGCCCGGACCGCATCATCGTCGGTGAAGTCAGGGGAGGGGAATGCCTTGACCTCCTCAAGGCCTGGAACACGGGCCATCCGGGCGGCGTCGCCACCGTTCACGCCAATGACGCGCCAGGCGGCCTCATCCGCCTTGAGAACCTCGTCGCCGAAGCGACGCCGGCGCCGATGCACAAGACCATCGCGGCCGCCATCGATCTCATCGCGGTCATCGCCAAGACGAGCGCCTGCGCAGCCGGCCGGCAGGTCCAGGGCCTACTTCGCGTCCGGGGTCACGACGGACGCGATTACGTCACTCAAGTCGAGGAGTAAGACCATGCAGCGAACCATTGCGATCGCCGTCGCGCTCGCCGGCCTGTTTGCGCTTTGCGCCCTTTCAGCGGATCCCGCATTGGCCACGACAAGCACGAGCGCGTCGGGCGGCCTGCCCTGGGAGTCGCCTCTCAACACCATCCGCGACAGCCTGAAAGGCCCCGTGGCGCTCGCGATCTCGCTGATCGGCATCGTCGTCACGGGCGCCATGCTGATCTTCGGCGGCGAGATCAACGAGTTCGCCCGCCGCGTGATCATGCTGGTGCTGGTGGTGGCCCTCCTGGTCCAAGCCAACAGCCTCTTGACCAACCTCTTTACGAGCGGAGCGGTGCTTCCATGAGCGCGCTGCGCCGCACCCCGCTTTATCGCGCGCTCCACCGGCAGAACCTGATTCTCGGAGGCGAGCGCGAGCCAGTGCTGGCGTCCGTCATCGGCTGCGCGGGGCTTCCCGCCGCGAGTTCCAATCTCGTGGCGCTCGCCGTGGGCGTCAGCCTCTGGCTTTTTCTGATCGGTGTGTTTCGCATGATGGCGAAGGCCGATCCCATGATGAGCCAAGTCTATCTGCGCCAGCTCAACTACGCCGCCTACTTTCCGGC
>JBAVVQ010000462.1:0-5963 GCA_049697375.1 Rhodomicrobium sp. | reverse complement strand
GGCGCAACGTACAGGAGCCGCAAGCGCCGATTTGCAACCGCGTCGAGAATAGCGGCCGTTTCATCGCGGCTGTTCGAAGAATTGAGAGCGCCTGCCGCAATTCCATAGGCTTGCAACTGCGCGACTTGATTGCGCATCAGCGCGATCAGCGGCGAGACGACAATGGTCAGTCCGTCCCTCAGAAGCGCGGGCAATTGATAGCAAAGCGACTTGCCGCCGCCCGTCGGCATTACAGCGAGCACGTCTCTCCCATCGAGGATCGCGCCGATAATATCATCCTGGCCCACCCGGAAATCTGCGAACCCAAAAGTCTTCCGCAAGCATTCCTGCGCCGTCTTCAAATCGCTCATGCAGGTGATTTACAAAATATTCACCCGCCCTGGGAAGGGCGAAGACAGGCGCACGTATCTGCGCCTCCGCTGTCGATTGATTCAATGAATCCCGTTCAACGATTTAGTTCGGCAGATCGGCGTCGAGGACATCATCATTCCCGGACGAAAACCAAAAGCCAGCAAACCAACGGCATCGTGGAGCGGTTCCACAAGACCATGCTGAACGGGTTCTACCGCATTGCGTTCCGAAAAAAGCTCTATGGCTCGATCGACGAGCTGCAGGCTGATCTCGACCTTGAAGAGTTCAATCGAAGCAGGCAGCACCAGGGACGCTGGTGCTTCGGCAAAACGCCGATGCAGACCTTCCTTGACGCAAAGCCGATTGCGGAGGAAAAAATGATTGCTGCCTGACGACGGCAGAAAGATAAACCCGGCCGCCCATCCAAGACGCTGACTGTCAGATCAAGTCCTGGCTTTTACAATTTAAGCTTCTGAATTCGCGAACATTGAATTTCAGCTCCTGCGCCCCTTAATTTGGCAGTCGATCTCCTGCGTTCTCGCGCGATTTTTGTGCTGCATACGTGACAGAACTCTCTCCTCCTCCCTCGGAAAAACTTCTCAAGGCCTCGGGCTTTCATCCGGCCGTCGTCTCCTGGTTCGGAAGCACTTTTGCGCTGCCCACCGAAGCTCAGGCGGAAGCCTGGCCCGCGATCAAGGCTGGCCATCACGTCCTTATTGCTGCGCCAATCGGTTCAGGGAAAACGCTTGCGGCTTTTCTCGCTGCAATCGACGGGCTGGTGCAGCAGGCAGTGGCCGGATCGCTCAAGGACGAGACACAGATCGTCTATGTGTCCCCTCTCAAAGCCCTCTCCAACGATATTCAACGCAATCTGGAGACTCCTCTTGCCGGCAGCAAAGCTGCCTTGCATCGGCTTGGACTACCCGACGCCGACATTCGAACCTTTGTGCGCACCGGCGACACGCCCAAGGTCGATCGCAACCGCATGCGCAAAAAGCCGCCGCACATTGTGGTGACGACACCGGAGTCCCTTTACATCCTTTTGGGCTCCGAGTCCGGCCGCGGCATGCTGAAGACGACACGAACCGTGATCGTCGACGAAATTCATGCCTTGGCGTCCAGCAAGCGCGGCTCGCATCTCGCTCTTTCGCTTGAGCGCTTGGAGGCCCTGGCGGGGAAACCGCTTCTGAGGATCGGCCTGTCCGCGACGCAGAAGCCTATGGAAACGGTTGCGCGTTTCCTGACCGGAGCTGGCGGCAAAACCCCGCTTCCTCCTTGCACGATCATAAACACCGGTCACCGCCGCGCGCGGGACCTGGCGCTCGAAGTGCCTTCGTCTCCGCTCGAGGCCATCATGCCGGCTGAGGTCTGGGAGCAGGTTTACGACCGGCTGGCGGAACTCATCGACGCGCACCGGACAACGCTTATTTTCGTCAACACGAGGCGCCTCGCCGAACGCGTGACGCGGCACCTCTCCGAAAGGGTTGGCGCCGATAAGGTCAGCGCTCACCATGGAAGCCTTGCGAAAGAACACCGGTTCGAGGCGGAAAGGCGTCTTCAATCGGGGTCGCTGAAGGCGATGGTGGCCACGGCGTCCCTCGAACTCGGCATCGATATCGGCGACGTCGACCTCGTTTGCCAGCTGGGATCTCCCAGGTCGATCGCGGCCTTCCTGCAACGGGTGGGGCGCTCCGGTCACAGCGTGGGGGGAACGCCGAAAGGGCGGTTGTTTCCGCTTTCCCGGGACGATCTTGTCGAATGCGCGAGCCTCATCGATGCCGTCCATCACGGCGAACTCGATCAACTCCTCATCCCCGAACGGCCTCTCGACGTACTCTCGCAGTAGATCGTCGCCGAACTCGCGGCGCAGGATTGGCGCGAGGACGAGATGTTCGCCCTTGTCCGGCGGGCCTGGCCTTATCGCAACCTTGCTCATGAGGATTTCTCGGCTGTAATCGGTATGCTTGCCGAGGGAATCGTGAGCCGCCGCGGCAGGCGCGGGGCGTTGATCCATTACGACGCCGTGAACCGCATGCTCAAAGGCAGGCGCGGCGCGCGTTTGACGGCTTTGACATCGGGAGGAGCCATTCCCGACACGTCTGACTTCCAAGTCCTCCTGGAGCCTGAAAGCCAGGTCATCGGCACGGTGAACGAAGGCTTCGCTGTCGAAAGCATGGCTGGTGATGTCTTTCAGCTCGGCAACGCCTCCTATCTAATCTTGCGCGTCGAGCGGGGGATCGTGCGCGTCGAGGATGCCCAAGGCATGCCGCCTACCATCCCATTCTGGCTCGGTGAGGCGCCGGGACGTAGCCAGGAACTCTCCCAGGCCGTGTCGCGTATCCGCCGTGAGCTGGAAGCGCGGCTCGATCAGGATCCGAGCGGGGAAAAGGCGCTTCGCTGGCTTGTCTCCGAGGCGGGCGTCGCCGAGCCCGCCGCAATGCAAATCGTAGAGTATCTGTCGGCGTCGCGGAGCCGCGCTAACCCTCTTGCCCACGCTCGAAACCATTGTCATGGAGCGGTTTTTCGATGAGGCGGGTGGCATGCAGCTCGTCATTCATTCGCCTTATGGAAGCCGTATCAATCGCGCCTGGGGCCTCGCGCTTCGCAAACGCTTCTGCCGCAAATTCAACTTCGAGCTTCAGGCTGCTGCGACCGAAGACAATATCGTTCTCTCGCTGACGACCGCCCATAGTTTCGACCTTGCGGATGTCGCCCGCTATTTGAACGCGGCCACGGTCCGGCCGCTTCTCATACAGGCGCTTCTCGATGCGCCCATGTTCATCACCCGCTGGCGATGGGTTGCCGGGATCTCTCTTGCGCTGCCGCGCTTCCGCGGCGGCCGCAAGGTGCCGCCGCAGCTCGCCCGAATGGGGGCCGAAGACCTCATCGCGACCGTCTTTCCCGACCAGCTTGCTTGTGCGGAAAACGTCGTTGGAAGCGGAAGATACCCGATCATCCTCTCGTCAATCAGACGATCGCGGATTGCCTAACCGATGCGATGGATATCGAAGGGCTCGAACAATTGCTTCGAGGGCTTGAGGCCGGCTCCATCCGCGTCATCACGCGCGATTTAACTGAGCCCTCCCCCCTTGCAAGCGAAGTTCTTGCGGCCCGCCCCTATGCTTATCTCGACGACGCCCCAATAGAGGAACGGCGGACACAGGCCGTCATGGCGAGGCGCTGGCTCGATCCTCAGTCGGCCTCCGATCTCGGCCGTCTCGATGCCGACGCAATCTCCCGCGTGCAGGCTGAGACATGGCCCGATCCACGGAACCCCGACGACTTGCATGACGCGATGATGTGGCTAGGCTTTTTAACGGATGCCGAGATCGAAAAAGAGCCGAACTGGCGGGAATGGGCCGACATGCTGGCTGAATGTCGTAGGGCAACACGGTTCGCGGCGGGGAACGCTTCGCTGTGGGTTCCGGCGGAGCGCTTGCCTCAATTATTGGCCATCTGGCCGCAGGCCACGTTTGAGGCTTCGATTTCCGCGACTCACCCCTATTCCAAGCGAAACTGGGCGCTGGAGGATGCACTTGTCGAGATTTTGCGTGGACGGCTTGAAGGCATTGAGGCGGTTACGGAAGCAGGACTAGCGGGCCTTCTCGATCTTCCAGGTTCGGGGATTGCCGTAGCGCTGGCAGCCTTGCAATCTGAGGGGTTTGCCCTGCGAGGCCGATTCACCCCTGGGGCTGAAGCAGACCAGTGGTGCGAACGCGGGTTGCTTGCGCGCATCCATCGTTACACAACGAAGCGTCTCAGATCCGAGATCGAGCCGGTCGCCGCACGTGATTTCTTGCGCTTTCTGTTCGACTGGCAGCGCGTATCGGCTGATGCACGCATGGAGGGCCCGGACGCCATTCCTGCGGTGATCGAGCAACTTGAGGGGTTTGAGGCGCCAGCTGCCGCGTGGGAAAGCGAAATCCTTCCCGCCCGCATTGCAGACTATGAACCGGAATGGCTCGACGATCAGTGCCTTGCGGGCCGGGTTTGCTGGGTCCGTCTGAGGCCGCGGCGGCCTCCCGGGGACTCCGAGCGCCGCCCTTCTCCTGTGCGCTCGACCCCCATCACTCTTCTTTCACGACCCAACACCAGCCTTTGGTCCGCAATGTCAGCCGCGCCGAATGGTGTGCCGCCTAGCCCGGCCGGCGCACGCGTGGCCCGGGCGTCCCGTTCGGCGATGCTGAAGCGCTACGCAGCCGTAGATCCTGGTTCTCTCGCTACTTCCGGGTTCAAAAGCTTGTCCAGAAACAACCACGCAACCCCCTCCGAGGACTTCGGGTTCTGGCCCGTCACGAGATTTCCGTCTATGCGCACATAAGGTTGCCAATCCTCACCCTTGGAGTAGTTGCCGCCGTTCTCTTTCAGCATATCCTCGACGAGGAAAGGTACGGCCTCGGTTAGCCCGCCTGCGGCCTCTTCTGCATTCGAAAAGCCCGTCACGGATTTTCCTTGGACGAGAGGCGCGCCGTCCGGCTTCTTCGTATGGCGGAACACTGCCGGTCCGTGGCAGACGGCTCCGACCGGCTTGCCAGCCGCAAAGAAGGCCTCGATGATCTTGATCGAGTGAACATCCTCGGCGAGATCCCAGAGCGGGCCGTGTCCGCCTGGAAAGAAAACAGCGCCGTAATCGCTTGGGTTTATCATTGAAAGCTGTGCGGAATTCTCGAAGGCCTGCCGGGCCTCTTTATCCTTGGAAAACCGCTTGGTCGAATCCGTCTGCGCCAGAGGTTCTTCGCTTCTCGGGTCGATGGGCGGCTTTCCGCCTTTCGGAGACGCCAGCACGACCTTAACGCCCTCATCCCTGAAGATATAATACGGGGTGGCGACTTCCTCGAGCCAAAGACCGGTTGGTTTGCCACTATCGCCGAGGCGATCATGGGAGGTTAGAACCATAAGAATGCTCATACAGGCCTCCTGACATAAGAAAGTGATCCATTGAATGAAGCGTGCGCTTCTTCAAACGACCTTCACACCCGGAAACATATGGGGGCCGACATCGGCAGGCTTAATGGAACTGCCCGATTTTCAGCAGGTCGCCAGCCATTTTGCTAAACTTGACCATGTAACACCCGCGCTTACGCGGCCATCGCGCAACTTGCCTTCCCATTGGCATAGGCCTAATACCGGCGCCAGCCACAATTTGGTTCGTGCTTTGAGCACACGGCGCAGCCGCACTCGTGGAAAAACACTGCGAACCCGCCGGCTGTGCCTACGATTATTGCGTTCAGAGGACACAGGAGACTTGCGGCGGTCTTCATCAGCGGTGGGAGTCCTCCCTATTGAGTTGCAGAGCGCTGGCTAATGTAGGCAGAAGTGGATGATATTGTGAGAAAGCAACCAGTTGGTATTGTTTTGAATTGCTGACCCCTGTGCGGAAGCACGACGAATAACGTGATATGAAATGGGTTTGATTGCTGATATGTGTCCTGTGCATTGAAGAGAAAACGATAATAAAGAAACGTAATTCAAGGCAAGACTCCGCTCCCCTTCACCTCCCTCCCGAAAAATGATTCGAAAGGCACAGCCCAGCAGAGGATACTAGACCTAGAGGTTGTAATTTTACTGTATTCCTATAACCCAGTTCTCAGTTATCGTACTGTGGAAACGTT
>JBAVVQ010000461.1:0-2399 GCA_049697375.1 Rhodomicrobium sp. | reverse complement strand
GGCGTATCGTCTACAGAGCGGTGCTTGTCGCAAGCGACATCGCGAATGTTGAGGGTGCATAGCTCCCAGAGCCTGTCCTCAAGCGCGCGGCCTGCAAGGCTCACGCCCAGGGGGCCAGGAAACATCTCCGGAAAAAGCGTAAGAACCTTCGCCTGCCACGGCATGGCCTATCCGTCCAGCGTCTTGAGCCAAGCCTCTATGGGAGCTTTCGGGGACAAGCGCAAGAAGCCGACCGAGATTGGAAGCGTGAAACGCTGCGGGCCAGCGCTGCCAGGGTTGACGTAAAGCACATCATTAACCGTTTCGATGAGCGGTTTGTGCGAATGGCCAGAAACGACCACGTCCATTCTTGCCGCCTTCGGATCCATTGTCATCTCGCGAAGGCTATGAAGCATATAGACGTTGAAACCATCAATGAAAACGACGGCATCGTACGGCAGTGTGTCCGCCCAGCTGCTCGTGTCGATGTTCCCACGCACGGCCATCACCGGCGCGATGGCGCCGAGCGCATCCAGGATTTCAGGCCTGTCGACATCGCCGGCGTGAAGAATGCGATCGACGCCCGCAAGAGCGGCGGCTGCCTCGCGCCTTAGCAAGCCGTGGGTGTCCGAAATCAGCCCGACAAGGGTCATGTCTCTTCTGCGCTTTGTTCTTCGTAGACAGGCCTTAGAACGACTGCCTGACGTGCGTCGAGGTCGATGCGGGGGACATGCGCATTCTCAAACGGGATGAGCTGGGCTTGCCCCTTGCCCTCGAAACGAACTTCCAACAAATCGCCCGCGCCGAAATTATGCACGCCAATAATTTTACCGATTGTCTCGCCGTCTGGGGAGATGGCTTTTAGCCCTATCAGGTCGGAATGATAATATTCGTCGTCGTCTTCGGGCGGAGGCAGCGCCGTGCGGGAGACGTAAAGGTCTGTCCCTCTCAACTTTTCCGCCTCGTCGCGATCGCTGAGGCCGTCGAGGGTGGCGATAACCGTGGCGCCTTTCACGCTGCGAATAGCAGAAATGCGAAAATGTCGCTCGCCATTCGCGCCGGTCAGGGCCCCATAAACCGCGATGTCCTCCGGCTGGCCCGTATATGCGATGATTTTTACATCGCCCTTCAACCCATGGACGCCGGTAATGCGCCCGAGGAGCACCCTTTCTTCCGCAATCATGCCGAACATCCCCTCTCGATACGAGCCGGCATTCGATGCCGCCATTGCGCAACGGCGACGCAGGCCCCTATCGATTCAAGCATCAGCGAAACGGCGACGAGCCCGAACGACGTCAGCAGGTCCATTCAGGCTGCTCCCAATACACGGAACGGGAGGATGGACTAAGCCGCCTCGCTAGCGCCTTCGGCCTTCTTGCGCTTCTCTTCGGCGCGCTCCTTCGCCTTGTCGCCGGGCTCCGCCTTCTTCGGGTTTTTCCGCTCGGGGCGCTTGGCGAGCCCGCGCGCATCGAGGAAGCGCAGGACGCGATCGGTGGGCTGGGCGCCAACGGAGAGCCAATGCTTCACGCGGTCTTCGACGAGCGTGACGCGCTCGGCATGATCCTTCGGCAGAAGAGGATTGTAGGTGCCGACCTTTTCGATGAAGCGGCCGTCCCGGGGCGCGGTAGCCTCGGCAATGACGATGCGATAGTAGGGGCGCTTCTTGGCTCCGCCCCGTGAAAGCCGGATTTTCAATGGCATTTTCTTTCTTCCTTTTCTATCTCCGCCGGGGGCGGAAATCCTTCTTCCTGCAAATAACGGTCTAAAGCCGTCAAAACCTGTTACCCGCCTCCGCCAACCGATTCTTCCGCGGCCACCATTATGTCTATGCGCTTCTGCATTTCGTCCGGGCTGACCTCTTCGATCAGCTTCGACACGATCCAAAGATGCCCGTCCCGGTCTTGAATGCGGCCCGAGCGAAAACCGTAAAACTGGTCCGCAACAGGGATCAGACTTTTGCCGCCTTCAGCCTCGGCTTTCGCTACCGTGACATCCGGATCATCCACCATGACCTTAAGCGCCACCGAAGAGCCGCCGAGCGTCTCAGGGCATTTACTGCCCCATTCGGATCTCTCATCCGCGATCATGACGACCGTGTCACCGATCTTGAATTCCGCATGCGCGATGCCGCCATCCGGCATGGTCAGGTGGTAGAGTTCTTTCGCTCCGAACACCTTTTCATAGAAGTTCATCGCGGCTTTCGCATCTCTGACGACGAGACTCGCCGAAACCGTTCCGTAATTCGCCGCCTTGACTTGTTCACCCATGCTGCAACCGCCTCCTCGAATCGCCTGTTTCCTGATTTGACCGGGCGGGAATGCCCAGCCTTCCAGCTTTAACACGCGATCGTGCATGTCGTTTTTTCACGGCGATTGCACCGGCTATTTCTTCTTTCCCGGCAGCCCTGGCAAGCCCGGGAG
>JBAVVQ010000460.1:0-4229 GCA_049697375.1 Rhodomicrobium sp. | reverse complement strand
TCAATCGTATAAGCTAACTATCAATGTCTTTACCATGCGATTTAGAACAGCGTGTTAACGCTGCAAAAAGAATAGAGGTCGTCGATGTCTACTCAACCCTATCTTAGGGCGGCGGACGATGGGACTTATGAACTTCTGGTCCCGTCCAGAGGTTCCGTACATATTCTTCCCTACTGCTTCCACACAGAGGACGACGCGGCGAACTGGCTCGCCAGCCGTAAAGGCCGAGAGCAAATCCAGCACATCCACGCGAAATGTGAAAAAAGGGGACGCGTCAGCCGTGTTTATGCGCCAAGTGACAGCGTTTATAAGCCGGCGCGTCATGGATAATTGGGTTGATCCCAGGCGGTCTCGGCAATCGAAACCTGCTGGCGATCGAGCGCATCGCAACGTTCAAATATCAGCGCGGTCCTGCTTTCAACCGGCAGCATCCCTTCGTAGATATCTTGCTGTCTGACATTACAGAAAGCGGCGAAGTGCTCGACGTCAGCCAACTCGTATGACCTCGCCGACGGCTTGGGTTGCAAACGTTATGAGCGAGGTTGGAGACATCTCATGGAGATCGACACATTCCGGCATTGGCTCTCGAGCGCGGGTGCCATTTTGACACCCAGGCTCATCACCGCGGCAAGGGACACGGACATCTGACGATCCATCGCGAGGGCCGGGCCGGGTTGCGGAACTGCCGCTGACTGGATTGCATCATCACCTCGATGCTGGAGATGGTTGGCGACTCTGCGAGAAGCCGGGGTTGAACGCGTCAGAGCTCCCGAAGGGGCGTCCCTAGCGCCTCGCAGAGCGTGATGATGAAATCCGGTTGAAAGGACCGTAACCTCGCAGGCACCTGCGCAAGATGTAATACCCGACTTAAACACCGCTTTTATGCAAGTTTCTGATCCGAAAGAGAAATTGTCGAAATTCAAGATGACGTGGCACTACGCCTCGGGCGGCTGCGGCGTCTTTTAGCGGGCTGGGCAGTTGGTAGCGCCAGTGGCGGCGCTGTTTGCAGCGCCCTGGGCGGCGGCGCGACGCCCGCCTGCCGGAATAGCGCGGTCACGGCCGAGGTTGCATCGCTGCGCACCAGCCAGTCTTTACCGTTGTGCTGAATGCGTGTCTGCTGGAGTCGGTCAAGATGGCGCAGAAGGACGCGCCATTCGGGAACAGCGCCAGCCTCCTTGGCGAGATCATCGAGATGCTTCTGCATGACGAGCGCCAGGAAGGTGCAGAATACGTGGCCGCGGATGGCGGCGTCGGAGGAGTGGAATACTGGGCGCGTCCGCATGAGGGCCTTGCCACGCCGGAAGAGGTCCTCCACCTGCAGGAGAATCGCGGCAGCGCAAGACCGCTTGCAGCGGCGTGATTTTGGCGTTGGTTCGCAGGACGAAAATGCCGTCGAATTGCGCCTCGTCAGCCAACTTGCCGGCGTCGATCTCGAAGACCTGTTTGCCCTAGGCCTCCTTGTTTTTACGCAGATACCGCCGGTAGCTGGAGTTGCCAATCAGAGCCTTATCGCCACGCTTCAACCGATCCTGCAAGGCGACGACAATGGCTTCGCGGTCCTTCTTGTCTTTTTCCGCCTCGGTTTCGTTGCGGCAGACGATGTAACGCTTGCCATCGTATTTGACTTCCTTGACGAAGAGTTGCGTTTGGCCTTTCGCCCGCTCGATAAGAAGCGGTGTGAAGGGGGCGCTGTCATTGAGCACAACCGTTCTCACCAGCGCGTCCGTCCGCTCGCGCGCGCCAAGGACATAATCAAGTTGGCGCTCTTCCAGCCCTTGAACGGTCTCAGCCGAGATCATGCCGCGATCGGCGACCATGCAAATGCGGCCGATAGCGAAGCGCTGGCGGAGACGGTCAATCACCGCCAGCAGCGCCTTCACATCGACGGTATTGCCAGGCCACATCTCTGTGCAGATGGGGCGCCCCTTGCAATCCACGACGAGCCCCAGGATCATCTGCTTCAAATCTGGCCGGAAATCCTTCGAGTAGCCGTGCTCGCCCAGCGTTTCGCCGCCCTCGCCGTAGAAGGACAGGCTGGTGGTGTCCATGAACACGGCGGAGAGATCGCTGAACAAATCGCGTCGTTTATCGAACAGCTTCTCCTCAATGACGTCTTATTGCAGTCATTCTCGCGACCCTGTTGATCGTAATAAGCCTTCGACCTACCGTGCAAGCCGATGAACCGAACCTAACTTCTTCCAGCACAGTCCTGCTCTAAGAGCCAGGTACTGCTAGGAGTTGAACGGAAAGCCTTTCAGCTGCCCGGCTTTGCCTTCTGCGAAGCCGCGTTCACCAAGTTGCCAAGCTCCTGCGCTTGAAGGGCATAGGCGTGCATTTGCAGCTGCGCATGCCTGCTCTGGATCTGTAGCACTTCCGTCAGGTCCTTTGCCTTGGCAAGCTCATGGGCCAATGAGAAACTGGCATCGAGGTTTTGCTGGGTGAACTTCATCGCCCGCTCCTGCACCTCGCTTAATCCCTGCGCCACGGGGTTCGACGGGATTATCGTTTTCATCATGTCCTGCGCTTTGCGAGCGGTGTCCATGAGCTGGCTGTAGGCGGCGCGAGCTTGGTCAATGCTCTGCACGGCGAACTCGCGCATCTCTTGCGGTATTTCGGTTTGTTTAGTCTCGGCCATGTGTCTTCCTCTCAGTGCTGCTGTTTTGCAGTCATCATGGCGGCTGCCTCGCTAAGCCCGCCTGGCTCTGCTGAAGTTAGAGCCAGCGCCTCCGGCCATAATGGCCGCCGCCGAGCAAGAGGAGCACAATGACGATAAGCAAAAGTGTGTTGGTTTCCTTAGCGTTCTCCTTGAGTGCTGAACGAGCCGACCCGCAAGCAGCGCGGTTCATCTTGGAGCGCTAGCACGCGATGCAGCTTGCTGGGCATGAAGTCATGCCCAGTGATGTCAAGATGGCTATCCCGATGGCGCGTTGAAAGTTTCGGATTGTACTCATAGAGTCTGGAGACTGATATTAGATGTAAGGCGTATAATATTACAGAGAAGTCGAGCGTAACCGGTTGGGCTGACAGGATGAGCCGTCTTCGCAAGCATTCCGAGCACCACCTCGTCGGCCGCATCGGGTGGATGAGAGCCGCGGTGCTTGGCGCTAACGATGGCATCATCTCGACAGCAAGCTTGATCGTCGGCGTTGCCTCAGCGGCCGCGACGCAGAGCGATGTCTTGATCGCGGGTGTGGCGGGGCTCGTGGCTGGCGCGATGTCGATGGCGGCTGGCGAGTATGTATCCGTCAGTTCTCAATCCGACACCGAACAGGCCGATCTCTCTCGCGAACGCAAGGAATTGAGCGAGAGCCCGGAATCCGAGCTCAATGAGCTCGCCGAAATTTACGTCAAGCGAGGCGTCGAACAGGGGCTTGCGCGGCAGGTGGCTCAGCAGTTGATGGCGAAAGATGCCTTGGCGGCCCATGCGCGTGACGAGCTGGGCATGTCGGAAATCACGACCGCGCGTCCGGTGCAAGCAGCCCTGACATCGGCTGCCATGTTTTCGACAGGTGCGGCCATGCCTCTCCTTATGGTTGTCCTATCGCCCGCCTCCGCGCTTATTCCCGTTGTTTCCGCCGCGTCCCTGGGCTTCCTTGCGCTTCTGGGAGCGATCGGAGCAAGAACAGGAGGCGCCAACATCGTGCGCGCCACAGTCCGAGTGACATTTTGGGGCGCACTAGCCATGGCTATCACTGCGGGCATCGGGAAGCTCTTCGGAACGATTGTCTGAAGATCCGACCAAATTCGGGGCGACGTCATTCGGCCTTTTGTCGATACCCGAAACGCCTTCGGCGATTATGCGCCAGCGTAGTATAGCCCCGGCCCATGAATATCTTGATGCATTGGGGCGCAGTTCATCAAAGCCTCATGAGTGAAGTATGCCGAATAGAGACTTCATATGTCCGCCGAGGCCAGGTCCGCCCATTTGCAAATTAAAATCGGCACACGAATTTAGGCGAGCTATGATATGCGTAGCTCTTGTTGCAGGTCTACTCAGCCTGAGCGTGGGAAATCTGCATGCCATCGCAACAGAACGGCCGCGTCAGAAAAGAAGAGGCTACGCTTTCCGGCACCGATCTGCTCGCTCGCGCAGGAGCGCATGTCGCACGCGGTTTTCCAATTGTGGGCATCGGCGCATCCGCCGGTGGCCTCGACGCCTTCAAGGCGTTCCTGACCGCAATGCCATCCGACACAGGCATGGCCTTCGTCCTCGTTCAGCATCTTGATCC
>JBAVVQ010000459.1:0-15641 GCA_049697375.1 Rhodomicrobium sp. | reverse complement strand
GCCCTGAACTTCGTCGAAGACAGTTTTGTTTCCGAGCTTGCTTTCCGAAGTGCGGCGGGTTGACACAGCCTGGATTTGGCTTCCATTCCGCTGACGTTCCGCCGAGACTTTCTTGCGGAACGCAGATCCTGAAAATTCTGGCTTAAGTCGCTGATTTTATTGGTCGGGGCGGCGTGATTCGAACACGCGACCCTCTGCTCCCAAAGCAGATGCGCTACCAGGCTGCGCTACGCCCCGACATATTCACTGTTTCCTAAACGGTTTGGCGCCGTTCCGCAATGATGTCGTGAAGTGAATTTGGCGCGCTAGGCATCGAGTTCAGGATAACGGCGGAAAATGTCTTCTTCACTGAAGGGCAAGCGGCGTTCGCTCATAAGATAAGCTTCGATGCGGTGACGCTGACCGACCGAGCGACGAACCGCCGTGACGAGTGGATAGTCCGGGAGCGCTTGCGCCATCGCCCGGGGAAAGGCATAGCGCAGCCCCTCGATCACGTTGAAGAGGGACAAATCCGCGTAGGTTATGGAGCCGCCGGCGAGATGCTCGCTTCCTTTCGGGTTTCGCTCCAGGATGCTTTCAAACCAGTCAAGGTACTTTGGAATCCTCTTCGTTCGGAAGCCTTGCGAGCGCCGCAAAGCCTCCGGCTTTTGATCCTCATAATAGAGAAAGCCGCCGACAGGATGATGGGTGTCGTGGATCTCGCCAACGAGATCGTTGATGGTGAGTTGGATTTGATGGACCCATAGCCTCTCGAGCTCTTCTTGCGGAGCGAGGCCGAGTTTCGGGCCGAGATAGAATAAGATCGCCGCCGTTTGTCCGATAAGCGCCTCCCCATCCTTCAGAAAGGGCGGAGCGAATGGTTGGTGTACCTCCGCCCCATTCTGCATAAGAGCGATCATCTCGGCCATGCCCTCCCCGGTGCGCGCCACGTCTTCATAGGGGACGGCAGCCTCCTCGAAGGCAAGCCGGATGAATTCACCGCGTCCTTGTATGGGCCAATAATAGAGCTTGTAGACCATCGGATCTCCTCAGCGGCCGTTGAACCCTTGCAGATTGCGGCGATTTTACCGCATCTCCTGCGCCGCACCTTGCTTTCCGCGCGCCTGCTCCCTAAAACATCGCCAAAACAATGCCGCGCTAGTGTCCCATCTCCGAATTGCCCATGAGAGCGTGTGGCGAATTGCATAGGCAATTGCGAGACGCCACATTAGCCCGAGGCCGAAAGGTTCAAAGCCATGACAAGAACTCTCTACGATAAAATCTGGGACGATCACGTTGTCGAGACGCAGCCCGATGGCACGAGCCTCCTTTACATCGACCGCCATCTGATCCACGAAGTAACAAGCCCGCAGGCGTTCGAGGGGTTGCGCGTGACGCGTCGGCGCGTCCGAGCGCCGGAAAAGACGCTCGCCGTTGTCGATCACAATGTTCCGACCACCGACCGGAGCCACGGCATCGATGATCCCGAATCCGCGCTCCAGGTAAAGACGCTGGCCGAGAATTGCGCCGAGTTTGGCGTGGAGTATTATAACGAGCTGGATCATCGCCAGGGCATCGTTCATATCATTGGCCCCGAGCAGGGCTTCACGTTGCCGGGCACGACCATCGTCTGCGGCGATAGCCATACCTCGACGCATGGCGCCTTTGGAGCGCTCGCCCAAGGCATCGGCACATCCGAAGTAGAGCATGTGCTCGCCACGCAGACGCTAATTCAGAAAAAAGCCAAGAACATGCGCGTGACGGTGGACGGGGCGTTGTCCGCAGGGGTCACTCCCAAGGACATCGTCCTCGCCATCATCGGTGAGATCGGCACCGCGGGTGGCACCGGCTATGTCATCGAATATGCCGGTGAGGCGATCCGTGCGCTTTCCATGGAAGGGCGTATGACGGTCTGCAACATGTCCATTGAGGGCGGGGCGCGAGCCGGGATGATCGCACCGGACGAGAAGACATTTGAATACATTAAAGGCCGGCCGCGCGCGCCGAAGGGCGCCGCCTGGGATATGGCCCGTCAATATTGGGAGACGTTGCCTTCCGATGCTCGCGCGCACTTCGACCGCGAGGTGCGGCTTGATGCGGCAAGCCTGCCGCCGCTTGTGACGTGGGGCACGAGTCCTGAAGATGTCGTCGCAATCACCGGGACCGTTCCCGATCCGGCAAAGGTTGCCGATGAAGGCAAACGCGCGGCCGTTGCGCGCGCGCTCGCCTATATGGGCCTTGTGCCCGGAACAAAGATGACCGATGTCGCCATTGACCGCGTCTTTATCGGCTCCTGCACCAATGGCCGCATCGAAGACCTCCGCGCGGCGGCGAATGTGCTCGCCGGCCAGCATGTCGCCGAACGCGTAAAGGCGATGGTTGTGCCAGGTTCCGGCCTTGTGAAGGAGCAGGCTGAGTCCGAGGGGCTAGACAAGGTCTTTGTCGCAGCCGGTTTTGAGTGGCGCGAGCCGGGCTGCTCCATGTGCCTCGCCATGAATGCTGACAAGCTCGCCCCCGGCGAGCGCTGCGCATCCACCTCGAACCGCAATTTTGAGGGGCGGCAGGGCTTCAAGGGCCGGACGCATCTCGTCTCGCCGGCCATGGCGGCGGCGGCGGCCATCGCAGGCCGCTTTGTGGATATCCGCGAACTCGGCCGCTCATAGCTCCATGCCGTGAACACGAGCGGGCTCTCAAGGACGCCTCATCGAGAGGAAGCGGGCGCTTGCTGAGGCCGTTACAAACGCAGTCGAGGAAAGCGTCGATCTGCATCGAGGTGTAGATCGAGTTAAGATTGGTTTTGTTTTGTAAAATCACGCGACCTAAGTATATATGTATTTTATTTTCGGCCAGGAAGGTCGATGACCGTGGCGTTCTGGGTCTATGGCGGGTCGCACAAGACCGGCGTCCGCTTGGGTTTGAGCCGCATCCTTGGTCAAGGATTTTGCGGGAGCATGCCTTGACAAGAAGTTCGTAAGTTATTGATATTTATAAGAAATATCTAGGAGGCGCAGGCCGATAAGTGGTTAACGCCCGCGGCGAAGCCATAGTTACCAAATGATGTCTGAGAATCGAGCGACCGGCGGCTCCGAATGATGGTCGTCCGACAAAGCAGAGAAAAGGGCCGCTGAAGAAGCGGCCCCTGCGGTTCTGATCTCAATTTTGCTCTTCTGCGCGGGCCTTAATGCTGCGCCAGCACCGCGAGGATCAGGAGCGCGACGATGTTCGTGATCTTGATCATCGGGTTAACGGCGGGGCCTGCGGTGTCCTTGTAAGGATCGCCAACGGTGTCGCCGGTCACGGAAGCCTTATGCGCGTCGGAGCCCTTCATGTGCCGCCGTCCGTCTTTGTCGACGAAGCCGTCCTCGAAGGATTTCTTGGCATTGTCCCAAGCGCCGCCGCCCGAAGTCATCGAGATCGCGACAAAGAGGCCCGTCACGATCACGCCGAGGAGCATCGCGCCCAGCGCTGCAAAGCCTGCTGATTTTCCGCCGATCCATGGGATGACCGCAAAGACCACGATCGGGGACAGAACGGGCAGCATCGAGGGGATGATCATCTCCTTGATGGCGGCCTTGGTCAGCATGTCGACGGCCCTGCCGTAATCCGGCTTCTCGGTGCCTTGCATAATGCCGGGCTTGGCGCGGAACTGGCTGCGTACCTCTTCAACGATGGAGCCAGCCGCGCGGCCGACCGCCGTCATGCCGAGCGCCGCGAACAGATAGGGCAGCAGGCCGCCGAACAGGAGGCCGACGACCACATACGGATTCGACAGCGAGAAGTCGACGTTCACGTCGCGGAAGAATTGGAATTCCGTCGTCGATTTATTCGCCTGCTCGATGAAGTGGCGCAGGTCTTCGGTGTAGGCCGCGAAAAGCACGAGCGCGCCAAGGCCGGCCGAGCCGATGGCATAGCCCTTCGTCACCGCCTTGGTGGTGTTGCCGACCGCGTCGAGCGCGTCGGTGGTCTTGCGGACCGCAGACGGCAGGTCGGCCATCTCGGCGATGCCGCCCGCATTGTCGGTCACCGGGCCGAAGGCGTCGAGCGCGACCACCATGCCGGCGAGCGCGAGCATGGTCGTAACCGCAATCGCGATGCCGTAAAGGCCGGCCAGGTTGTAGGTGATGAGGATGCCCGCGATGATGACGAGGGCGGGAAGCGCGGTGGATTCGAGCGAGACCGCGAGGCCCTGGATCACGTTCGTGCCGTGTCCCGTCACCGAGGCTTGCGCGATCGACTTCACCGGCCGGTAGCCGGTGCCCGTGTAATATTCGGTGATGACCACGATCAGCGTCGTGATGACGAGGCCGACAACGCCGCAATAGAAGAGATCGAGGCCGGTGAAGGTATGGTTGTTGACAGTCAGCTTAGTCCCCAAGCCGACGATGTAGGAGGTCAAGGGATAGAGCACGATCAGCGACAGGACGCCCGTTGCGATGAAGCCTTTGTAGAGCGCGCCCATGATCGAGTTGCTCTCTCCGAGACGGACGAAGAACGTGCCGAGGATCGAGGTCACGACGCAAGCGCCGCCAATGGCAAGGGGAAAGACCATCATGCGGGAGAGGAGGTCGGAATCGGTGGCGAAATAGATGGAGGACAGCACCATCGTCGCTACGACCGTCACCACGTAAGTCTCGAACAGGTCGGCGGCCATTCCGGCGCAGTCGCCCACGTTGTCGCCCACGTTATCGGCGATGGTCGCCGGGTTGCGCGGATCGTCCTCTGGGATGCCGGCTTCGACCTTGCCGACGAGGTCGCCGCCCACGTCAGCGCCCTTTGTGAAGATGCCGCCGCCGAGACGTGCGAAGATCGAGATGAGCGATGCGCCAAACCCGAGCGCAACGAGAGCGTCGACGACGCGCCTGTCATTCGGCGCAAAGCCGAGATATTGCGTCAAAACGGTGTAGTAGATGGTGACGCCAAGAAGCGCCAAGCCTGCGACAAGGAGCCCCGTCACGGCGCCAGCTTTGAACGCCATAGAGAGACCTTCGGCAAGCCCCACAGACGACGCTTGCGTCGTGCGGACATTCGCTCGAACAGAGACGTGCATGCCGATAAAGCCCGCGGCGCCGGACAGGATCGCGCCGATCAGGAACCCGATCGCCACAGTCCAGGAGAGAAGGTAGGCGAGAAGCCCGAAGATAAGCACCCCAACAATGGCGATGGTCGTGTATTGACGTGACAGGTAGGCTGAGGCGCCTTCCTGGATGGCTGCGGCAATTTCTTGCATCCGCGCATTGCCGGCGCTGGATGCCAGCAGCGAGCGCGTGGTCAGCACTCCATACACGATGGAGAGCGCGCCACACGCCATGATGATCCAAAGTACTTGGTTCATGGGTTCGTGTTCCTCGGAGCGTGTGTTTATGGGCTTCGTTTCGCCCACCGGGAGAAGAACGGGATAGGGTTTTGATTTCGGAGTTAAGCGCCAAGACCTTAGAAAACTTGGTGGTGCAATGCAACACGCTATTGTGATGAAACGAAGCGCCCAGCCCGGCGGGTGAGGCTGCCGATCATTTTATACGCACAGGGATGATCTCGGCCGACAACTGCACGTTGTCGCCAAGCCCATAGAAATAATGTGCGGGCTGCGATACGCGGCGGAGTATCCGGAAAAGCCTGAGACGCACGCGGCCCCACGGGGTCAAGTTCCGCGACGGAAGCAAATGTTCAACAGACACATGCACAATCCAGCGGTGCTGATCGATCGGCAGGTCGATTTCCCGATGCCGGGCCATGTCCTCGAGCACGGCCTCCACGTTGGGCTCCTCCATGAAGCCGAATTGCAAGGTGACGCCTATGATGCTGGAATGCTGGTCCTTGTGGAACACGGTGACGCCATACCGGCCATCGTGGATGTAGGGCGCCTGGCGGTGCGCGACCTGCACGAAGATCAGATGCCGCGGCAATATACCGTAGCGGTCATAGAGAAGTTGCAGCAAAGCGGGCGCATTGTCGTTAAGGGACGACAGGCGTTTCGGCGTCATCAAAAGGCCGATTCGCTCCATGTAGGCCGACTCTCTCTTATGAAGCTCGACCAGCCTGCGCATCGTCATGGTGTGTTTGGCCGCATAGGCCGCGAAAGTCGCCCTGCGCCCCCACCGCCAGGTGAGCATGATGGCGAAGACCGCGAGCCCGATGCCCAAGGGGATATATCCTCCTTCGAGGAGCTTCAATGAGCTGGCGACGCAGAACAGGGTATTCACGAGTGTGAAGAAACCGAACAAAGCGCCGCTGGCGAGCGACGTCCATCCCCAATAGCGAGTCCCGACCGGGATCATGGCGGCGGATGTGATGACCATCACGCCCGAGACGGCGAGGCCATAAAGCGCAGCCAGAGACTCGGTTGAGCGGAAGCCGATCACCAGGGCCGCGCAACCGGCGAACAACGCCCAGTTCACGAAGGGGATGTAAATCTGGCCTTCATGCGCGTCGTGGGTGTGGACGATCCGAAGGCGCGGGAACAGGCCGAGAGCGACGGCCTGAGAGGCCAGGGAAAATGACCCCGAAATAAGACCCTGCGAAGCGATGACCGTTGCGAGCGTGGCCAGCAACACCATGGGATAGAGGAGTTCGCGGGGCGCCATATTGTAGAAAAGCTCGCCAGCGTGGGCCGGGGGATGCTCAAGCATGAGCGCGCCCTGACCGAGATAATTCAGAATGAGCGCCGGAAAGGCGATGGTGAACCAGCCCATCCGAATGGGCCGCGCCCCAAAGTGACCAAGATCGGCGTACATCGCCTCGCCGCCCGTAACCACGAGCATGAGCGCTCCGACGGTGATGAGGACGCTGTGAGCCTTCGTTTCGTGCAGGAAGGCGAAAGCATAAATCGGATTGAACGCCCGCAGGATTTCGGGATGGAGCTGGATCTGCCTGAGCCCCAGCACCGCGAGGACAAGGAACCAAAAAATCAGGACGGGACCGAAGATTCGCCCCACACGGGCTGTTCCTTTGTGCTGCAGTGCGAATAAAAGAGCGAGAATGACAATCGTAATGGGGACGACCGCGCTCTTGAACATCGGCGTCGTGATCTGGAGGCCCTCGACGGCTGCCAGGACGCTGATTGCCGGGGAGATGATGCCATCCCCGAACAGGAAGCCTGCCCCCAGCATGAGCCCGGCCAGCAGGGCCGGAAGATAAACAGTCTCCTCTCTATATTTATGCAGAAGACTGTAAAGGGCGAAGACGCCGCCTTCGCCGTCATTATCCGCACGCAAGACGAAGATCGCGTATTTAAAACTGACAATGAGGGTGAGCGCCCAGATAACGAGTGAGATGCAGCCAAGAACGTTATCTGGCGTTAGCGGTATATGTGCTGGGCCGTAAAATATCTGGTCGACAGCATAGAGCGGCGATGTTCCGATGTTCCCTAAAACAACGCCAATCGCGCCGACCGTCAGCGCCGCCTGCCGACTCTGCAGTTTATGAGACAAATGCGACGCAAAGGAAGCGTCAAGTATGGTGACACCAGCGCGCCCGACGAGGCGCAAGTGACAACCGGATTCCGGGTGCATCGGAGGTCCCTGACACGGCGACACCTGCCTAAAAAGCAACTGAACTGCACAAAAAGTCAGCAAGCGGAACGTGCTCTGTCCACTATCGCTTACGGTTGTTCTTTTTGCCAGAGCTTTTCGGAGTGCACAGTGACGCGGTGGAAAGCGTTCCGAGTCCTGCCTTCTATTTACCGGTCAAGAAGGGACAGCATGGCCTCCTGATACCGGCTGCCTGACGCGGCGCCTCGCGGGGCCACGGCCTCCAGCCTTTCCAGATCCGATGCCGAAAGGCGCAGGTCGGCGGCGGCTACGTTCTCTTCGAGAAAAATGCGCCGCTTTGTTCCCGGGATCGGCACAATGTCAGGCCCTTGCGCAAGCAGCCAGGCGAGCGCGATCTGACCGGGTTTCGCGCTTTTCGCCTGGGCGATCGCCTGCACGGCCTCGACGATTTTCATGTTGCGGTCGAAGTTCTCACCCTCGAAACGCGGCTGCCGGCGCCGGAAATCGTCCGGCGGGTAATCCTCGGCCCGTTTGGCCGTGCCGGTGAGAAAGCCGCGGCCCAGCGGGCTGTACGGAACAAAGCCGATGCCAAGTTCGCGGCAGGCGGCCAAAATCTCATTCTCGACGTTGCGCTCCCACAGCGAATATTCGTTCTGCAGAGCGCTGATCGGATGCACCGCGTGGGCGCGCCGCAACGTCTTCGTTGACGCTTCCGAGAGGCCAAGGAAGCGCACCTTCCCGGCTTTCACAAGATCGGCCATGGCGCCAACCGTGTCCTCGATCGGGACATTAGGATCGACGCGATGCTGATATAAAAGGTCGATGCGGTCGGTATTCAGCCGTTTCAGCGATGCGTCGCAGACCTCTTTCACATGCTCGGGCCTGCTATCGACGCCTCGCGTCTGCTTTCCGTCCACGATCTTGAAGCCGAATTTCGTTGCGATGATCACCTGATCGCGTTTTCCGGCAAGCGCTTTGCCGAGGAGGATTTCGTTCTCGAACGGGCCGTAGATTTCGGCGGTGTCGAACAAGGTCACGCCGAGTTCAAGAGCACGATGGATCGTCGCAATCGATTCGTTTTCGTCCCGCCCGCTATAGGCGAAGCTCATCCCCATGCAACCGAGTCCAAGCGCCGAGACTTCCAGCCCTTGGCTGCCCAACCTCCGCTTTTCCATCGCACGCTCCTCTGACGCATACGAGCGTAATACTAATCGCCACCGGGGATTGTTCCCAGCCTTGTGTCTGCACGGCGAGATCGGCCTTGTAGGCTGGCGCGTCCGCCCGAAGCAGTTTTTTGCCGGAGCGATGACAGCGGGCCATGAAATGGGAACTACCTAGGCGAATCGCGAGCGCTGCGGCGCCAAGTCGAAGATCCGGTGAATGCTGCGGCAGACGCCGATGATTTGTCCAGGGTTCATATTGGATATGCGAACGGTCCGGAAATTCGGGTTGAGCGGAACAAGGTCGATGATGATCGACCCGTCTTCGGCGCGGCCGACTTCCCGGTACAGGCGAAACAACGCCGTCTGCTCCTCCGGAACCAGCGCGACCACATAATCGGAGGGCGTCGGGTCTGCGTCGAGGTCGATCATCACCTTGTCGCCGGGCTCGAACGAGACCGACTCGCGGGTATTGGACATCGACTTGTCTTTGATTTCTATAAAAATTCCCCTCTCCGGAATCGATTCACGGCTACCGACGGGGACAGTGACCGAGGTTGGCTCGAGGCCCGAGGCGATACGTTTCAATTCAGACATGTTCTCAAGCGCCACAAGAGGAATCCGGCGTATCATGCGCGATAATAGCGCCTGTGTCCCTTCGATTTGATTTGAATTATCTCTTTTTCCAAAATAAATATAATCGACTGTGACGCCATAGGCTGACGCAAACAGGATCGCCTGCTTGGGTGGGACGCCTCGCTCCCCGTTTTCATAGTTCATATAGCGGCTGTAACTCCAGCCAAACCTGCGCGCCGCGTCGCTCGCACGCTCGAACCCGGCCGTGATTCGAGCGCGCCGAAGACGTTCAGCTATCGATTTGAGCTCGTCAGCTGTCCAGTCCCTCATATCCCCCGTCCCGTCCCCAGGTTCTGTGTAACATCCGGTAAGTAAGCTTTGGAATCGTGATTTCTTACCCGTCTAACCACAGCGCAAGATAGCTTCTTTATTCCTCTGCACCGCCAACGTAATAGCGATTCGCGCGGCAAGATGGGTTAATCTCAAATGAATAGAGGTTACACATTGCGTGTAGCTTGTTTCACGCTGGAACCGATGCAGCCAGCGTGCTTAACGTGTTTTATCGCTACACAAATGGAAGAGGGGAAAGTGGGAGCGCGGTCGGAACCTCAGTCCCATTTTAAGACCGTCATTCCCGGAAGCGTCATTTGACCGCCGTGCTGGCCGCTCTTCAATGAGCCGCAACTGATATCAAAGAAAAGTTCGAAAGCATTGAGGGCTTGGGGTGTGCGTCAATACACGATAGCAATCAAACTCGCCTGATATTTACACGATTCGTGAAGCGCCGCTCCGATTTTGGGAAACCAAGAAGGCGATCGCGCTCGTTATGTGTAGCTACCGCCACGTTCCGTGTAGCCACTCAACGAGTCATCCTTTAAGGCGGCGAACCGCAACTGATTCGCCGGAAATGTGCTCTCGCCGTCGCCCCTGAAGCCAATCGTGTGGGGGATTCGGGCGTATTCGTGTCTATCTGACAACATCCACAGCGCTAGTTGAATGCGAGAAAACGCCATTTGGAACAAACGTTAGGAATATTTTACACGTTGCGTGTAAAGTGTTTTTCGATTTTCAAGGGTAGGGCCACATTAAGTGTCATTCATGTGTAATCTCTCGCTACAGCAGACACGCAAAATGAAAGCGCCGTCAGCCGTTTCTTGTTCGTGCTCCACGGTTGCTATCTCTCGCCTGTCTCCTTTGGCTGCGGTCGATCCAGATGGTCCGCGGCGGAGGCGATGGACTACAGGCGAGCTCACGGAAATTCTGGACGCGCTTGTCACGCTTAGAACGGACGACATAGCGCGCAAACTCGGCGTCAACCCGAAAGCATTGCGCTCCGTGTTAAGGCGCAACGGCATCAGCCTTCGCTCACTTCGGGAGCGCGCAAGAAAGGAGCCTTCAGAAGGCGGCCTCGTCGTGCGGCGGTCCACAATTGGCCCTTCCGCGACCTATGGGGCGGCGGCGCTCGAAAATCTACCGAACAATGCATGCCGGTGGTCTCTTGGAGACCCGGCTGAGCCGAATTTCACGTTTTGTGGAGCGCCGGTGGCTGGCCGGTCTCCCTATTGCACCACTCATCTTGGGCAAGCTTTCCAGCGTGGGGATAGCAAATGAAAAAGACGGGCATGGCAGAACTGTCTGAGGGACCTACACACCACCGGCGTCAGCACACCGCCTTTACGCGGGACGTGTTGACTCCTCCCAGAGCGCCGATCATTGCGCGGCACAGGGCGAGAACGATCCTAACGCCGCTTGAGGTGCGCCGGGCGATTCTTGAAGACGTTGCGTCGAAGCCTGAATCCGTGCGCGTTCGTTCGCTTCGTCGCCGTTTGACGATTTTAGACCGCATGCTGACCGACCGGGAGGCGGAAGCGCTAGAGCGTCTGACCACATGCATCAACGCATTATCCAATGTGAGATCAATCGATTATTTGAAGCCTGAGGTGCGATACACGCCGCTCGGGCGCCTTCCCTTCAGTGAGAAGCGGCGGCGTGAAATCGCCGCGATGAGCTACGTCTTGAAAAGCCTGACTGCGCCTCATCGCTCAGCCTGCCTCGAGTTGGCTGTGCTGCTCGATCCCAGTCACAGCGGCGCCGACAGACCTGCCGAGGACATTCTCGCCGCAATTTGGGTTGCTGCGTCAGAAGTGGTTCGGCTCTATGACGAGTGGCATCGGAACGAAAGGCTAGCCAGCCTTCAATGACCATGCGCGAAGGAAGCTCGCATCATAGCCCTTTCAGGCGGCATTCACGAACTTTGTGAGATTTAGTACGGGGCGTCGGAGTTATCGCCCGAAACGGCTCCGGAGCAGGCAGCCAAAGGATCAATCCCCATCCTTGGAACCAGTGCTCCGGGGCCGTCTTATCTCTGCATCCATCACGTTTGTGGAGGCAGAGAGTGGTCAGAAAGTTCGCCGTATTCGCTACCGCTTGTGTCGTAATTGCCTCGCTCATATTTGGCTTTTCTGGACAGGGCGGCGCTCGGGGATTCAATGGCGGTGGTTTCGGAGGAGGACACTTCGGCGGCGGTGGCTTCGGTGGGGGGCATTTCGGGGGATTTGGCGGGGGCCATTTCGCGGCTCCGAGGCTCGGAAACCCGCAAAGAGGCTTCGGTGGCAGGCAATTCCGGATGCCGTCAACCGCTCCGCGTTATGGAGGACGCTTCGCTGGAACGAGGGGCGCGGCGCCTGGCTTCCGTGGCTTTTCCGGTCGATCTCCGAGCGCTAACTTTCGAGGCCTTCGCACGCGCGAAGGCGCTCACGCCTCCCGCTTCGCACGCGAACAGCGTGGCAACGGGATAGCCAGCCAAAGAGCTTCGCGAGCATCGGCCGCAGGCAACAAGCGCCGCGAACTTCGCGGGCGCTTTGCGGAAACAAACCGTGGTCCTGGGCGTGTGAAGAACAGTCCTCGCAACACGTTTACACAGTATAACAAGATGCGCATGGCCCACCTCGGGACCCAGCTTTCGCAGCGCGGCTCCCAAGCTCAAGCCTTTGCCCGCAAACTTCACCCCTCTCAAGCAATCGCCGCGCGAGGCCCCCTGAACAGCGCCGCCTTCAGGCGCGGAAACGGCTTCGAAACCCAAACATTTGGCGGCCGCCATTGGCGCGGACGCGAAGGGCGGTTTCGTCATTTCTGGGCCGGCGGCGTTTTCTGGCCCTACCTGTTTGGCGACTATGTCTCCTACGCTTTCTGGCCCGAGGCATATTCCGAGCCGTTCTGGGCCTATGGTCCGAGCTCCATCCTTTGGGGCGCGCTCTGGCCTGATGGCGGCTATGGCGAGGAGGGCAACGTCGGAGTGGGCGGGGCCTATCCGGGCGAAAACCAGCCGGTTCCTAGCGTCGGCAGCCGGTTCGCCGGGCAGGGAAAAGAACCGGTGGCTGCGGTTTGCAGTGGTTTCGCTCCAGGCGTCGTGGATCTTCCCGTGCCGCGACTTGAAGAGATCATTCAGCCAACGCCCAGCCAGAGGGAGACGCTGGCCGAGCTGAAGACGGCGTTTGCTAAGGCCGCCCACGTCTTGCAGGCATCATGCTCGGACCAAACGCTGCTCACGCCGGTTGCGCGGCTTGATGCGATGGAACAACGGCTTGAGGCGATGCAGCAGGCCATAACAATCATCCGCGGCCCATTGGAAAGATTGTACAGCCTTCTGAGCGAGGAGCAGATCACACGTTTGGAAAATGCGGCCGCCAAGCCGGAAAACGAGCCGGGTTCTCAGCCAATAAACCTGACCGAGCTTTGCTCGGGCGAATCGGGACTCACCAACGTTCCGGCCGATGAGATTGCGCGGGTGATCAGGCTGAACGATGAGCAGCGGCTAGGCTTCGACAAATTGAAAGAAGCCTCCTCAAGAGCGGCGAACGAGCTTCGAGCATCGTGCCCTAAAGAGGACCCTACGGCGATTGAGGCGAGATTGCAGGATGCCCAACGGCGTATTGCATCGCTCATTCAAGCAATCGAGACCATCCGGCCCGCGATGGGGGCGTTCTATGCTTCCCTTTCCGATCAGCAAAAAGCAGCTCTGAACGAGGAGGGCCGGGCAAGCCGGTCCGCGCGCCGATAATGGGGAAGGGCGCCGGTCTCGCCGCGTATTTATTGATCTTGCTGCAGGTGGTGAGTATGTCAGAGGGATGATTGATTGGCCTGACGCTGTGATTCGCCTGACTGCCGCCGCCGTGGTTGGAGGTCTGATCGGTGTGGATCGCGAGGTGCACGGAAAGCCGACCGGAGTGCGGACGATGGGCATCGTCGCTCTTGGGTCCGCGCTTGTGGTGCTCGTCAGCCAACACACCGGCGGTAGCGATCCTGCCGCTGGAAGCCGGGTCATTCAGGGCGTGATCACCGGCATCGGGTTTCTGGGCGCGGGGGTAATCCTCCGCAATCCCACCGGCAAAAGGGTTCATGGCTTAACCACGGCGGCGGCGATCTGGCTCACCGCCTGCATTGGAGTCGCATGCGGACTTGGCGCGTGGCCGCTCGTGGTGACGTCCGTTATTCTTGCTGGTCTTCTTTTAATTGTCGGAAGGTCTTTGGAACGGGCTCTGGACTTGCGAGACCGTCATCACCAAAAGCTGGGCGATGAGGGGAAGGTCGAGCAGGGTCAAAAGCCTGAAATGCCGAACCCAAATACCACTTAGCGCGCGCCCCAAGGCATGACCGGAACGGTCGAGATCGAATTTTGCGGCGATCCTTCGATCAGCTTGTCGCTTATCGCAAGGTAAATCAGCGTGCTGCGCTTCTTGTCGACGGAGCGGAAGATATTCGTGTGCTTGAAGAAGATCGAGGTGTGGTCGGCATAGACCTTTTCGTTCTCGGGCAGTTTGTTGAGATCCACATTGATGGGTCCAACCTGCCGGCAGGCGATCGAGAAGCGGCTTGGGTCTTCGGCGATGCCAATCGTACCGCCAAGACCCCCGGCCTTTGCTTGGCTGACGTGACAGGCAACGCCGGGGACTTTCGGATCGTCGAATGCGGTGATGCACACCTGGTCATTTTTTCCGATCAGGCGGAAGGTCGTACTCAGGCAGGTCAAATCTTCCGCAAACGCCGCGGTTGCATAAGCGGACATCGCAAGCAGCGCAAGGGTCGACAGCCGCTTCATGCGCCCTCTTGCTGAATGAGTTTGCGCGTGTGCGATGGTCTATGCTCGATTTGCCGCCGAATGTTCTCCCCGTCGCGCCGCGTGATGTGGTTCGTGCGGCTGATGAACCAGACCCCGGCGATGACGCAGGCTATCCCCAGCACCTGCAGCTTATCGACGGTCTCGCCCAGAAAGATTGCCGAAATCAGGCCGACGCTGACATAGCTCAATGCCGTGAACGGTTGCGCGAAACTCAAGTCTGCCTGGTTGAGCACCGCCATCCAATTGAAGAACTGCAAGCTCATGATGCAGATGACGACGATAAAAAGAGGCTCCTGGAATATGGCGAGCACCGGCAGCCACGAGTCGGACTCGTCGGGCAGCTTCAGCACAGCCGTTTTCCAGAATATCTGCAGCGCAGTATCGATCAGCACCGCCGCAGTAAGGCCGAGGACAAGCCTTAAAGGTATCTTGCGTGGAAGGTTCATCACCCTTCCATATACGCTTTGATACAATCTTCTCAACTGCGCAAAATAAATTAGGGCTCAACTGACGCGATTGAGCCACATTGCACTTTCTGCTAGCGCCAATGTCCAGTTTAAGGACCGGGCGCTGTCAAGAAAAGCTTAGGAATCAGGCTTGTACTTCACAGAGCAGCCATAGGGCCGGGTAACGGCGTTTTCGACCGGCGCGCCGGCCGCCAGATCATCGAGGGCTGCGCGAACATAGTTCTTCGCTGTCTTGATGTCCTCGACAGCAGTCGTCGCCTTGTCGTCGATACCGCCCATGTAGACCAGCGCGCCTTCTCCATTCACGATGAACATGTGCGGGGTCGTGCGCGCATCGTAGAGATGGCCGACGGCGCCCTCTGGATCGAGAACCACCGCGCTTGGAGCGGCGCCGCGCGTCTCGGTGAGCTTGTTAGCCTCATCGCCCGTCATATAACCTTGAGAGCCGGGGGCGGAGGATATGATCGTCAGCCAGACGATGCCCTTTGCGGCCTCCTCCTTCTGCAAGATCTGCATATTATTGGATGCATAATGCTTCTTGACGTAAGGGCAGCCATCGTTCGTCCATTCGAGGACCACGGTTTTCCCGCGATAGTCACTGAGCTTGACGGACTTTCCGTTCGAGTCGACGGCCGAGAAGGCGGGGGCGGGTTTGCCGACCTCCGGGGTGGCGTAAGCGGCTGCTGTCATGAGAAATCCTGCGACGGCTATTGCTGCTGACTTCAACAAGGACATCATGCTCCTTTGCTTGGTGTGGGGCTCGCGATCACGGGCTGCGTCTTGATCTCATAGAGGACGAGGCCGGCCGTCAAAATCTGCGGGAGCACGCGGGGTTCCCCGCCCCTTCCCGGAT
>JBAVVQ010000458.1:0-1786 GCA_049697375.1 Rhodomicrobium sp. | reverse complement strand
GACAGGGATGACGATGTAGAGAACGACCGAAAGAAACAGGGTCTCCCAGGGGACCGTAATCGAGGACAACCCAAGCAAAAGGGCGACAATGGGCGCGAAAGCCACGACCATGATCGCATCGTTGAGCGCCACCTGACTCAATGTAAAGTGCGGCTCTCCCTCCACGAGATGCGACCACACGAACACCATCGCCGTGCAGGGGGCGGCCGCTAGGATGATCAGGCCCGCGATGTAGCTGTCGATCTGGTCGGCCGGTAACAACGGCCGGAACAGATACCCGATGAACAGCCAGCCAAGGAGCGCCATGGAGAATGGCTTGACGAGCCAGTTCACGCCCACGGTCGTCGCGATGCCGCGCCAATGCATGCCGACTTCGCGGAGCGCCGCCGGATCGATTTTGAGCAGCATCGGGATAATCATCACCCAGACAAGCGCCGCGACCGGCAGATTGACCTGGGCCACGGTGGCGGCTCCAATCGCATGGAACAGGGAGGGCGCTAGATGGCCGAGCACAATGCCGCCCAGGATGCAAAGAGCGACCCAAAGCGTAAGAAAGCGCTCGAAAAAGCCTAACCCCGCCGCCGTGGAGGAGTCGGCGGGATCCTGGCTGGCTGCAGTCTCGGTCATTGGTTTTCTTTCGTCCTCGACGTTGAGCCTTCCATATGACCGATCTCCTTCAGCCGGGCGGAGAGCGCCAATTTGCTGATGCTTTGAAGCGGCAGGGACGCGAAGGCTGTGATGCGGTTGCGCAAATAGCGGAACGCTTCGTTGAAGGCGCGCTGCTTGTCGATGTCCGTGCCCTCGACGGCGGCCGGATCTTCGATACCCCAATGCGCCGTCATGGGCTGGCGCGGCCATAAGGGACACACTTCGCCCGCCGCGCTATCGCAGACGGTGAAGACGAAATCCATGACCGGCGCGCCCGGCGCGGCGAATTCGTCCCAGCTCTTGGAGCGGAAATGCTCCGCCGGGTAGCCGTAGGCCGCCAGCGTCTTGAGCGCGTATGGGTTCACGACGCCTTTCGGTTGGCTTCCTGCGGAGAAGGCGTTGAAGCGCCCGGCGCCTTCCTTGCGGAGAATGCCCTCCGCAAGGATCGAGCGCGCCGTGTTGCCCGTGCAGAGAAAGAGCACGTTGTAATTTGGGCATTCCATCGGCCGCCTCCTTACGAACAACAGCAGGTTTTTTTTGGCTTCACTGCTCGCACGAAGGCGCTCATGAACTTGCCATCGATGTGCCCGGCCATGGCGTCCACATCCACGCCCTTGCCGCTCAGGAATTCGCGGGCATCCTCGCCCTTGTAGATGCGGGTCGGCTCAATGCCGATCGCCTCGAAGCCTGCGCCGGCAAGCTTGGCGGCGTATTCGCTCTCCTCGAGCGCGCCCGCAATGCAGCCCGCCCAAGCGAGCACGTTCTTGCGAATGTCCTCAGGGACTTCGCCGCGCGTGACGATGTCGGACACCGCGAAGCGCCCGCCCGGCTTCAGCACCCGGAACGCCTCGCGCAACACCTTGTCCTTGTCGCCGGACAAGTTGATGACGCAGTTCGAGATGATGACATCGACGGTATTGCCGGGCAGCGGGATAGCCTCGATTTCGCCTTTCAGGAACTCCACATTCTCGACGCCCGCCTTCTTTTGGTTCTCGCGGGCGAGCGCAAGCATTTCGTCGGTCATGTCGAGGCCGTAGGCCTTGCCTGCGGGGCCCACTCGACGCGCCGACAGCAGCACGTCGATGCCGCCGCCCGAACCGAGGTCGAGCACGGTCTCGCCGGGCGCGAGCTGCGCCAG
>JBAVVQ010000457.1:0-2056 GCA_049697375.1 Rhodomicrobium sp. | reverse complement strand
CGTTCATACCAGTGCCTTCTTGTAGCATAATGAGCGCATCGGACCATAAAAAAGCAACGCTACTCAAAGTCGCGGCGGCTTAATCCATCGAAATCTTGGTGATCGGAAATGAAGGCGCAAATGAGGGATTTGTTACCGGCAGCCTTCAAACTGCTAAGCTTCGGTTGTCTCGCGGCGATGATGAACGGTTGCGCGTCGCCTTCGAATGGCGGCAGGCCGGAAAGTTCCTATACTCCGGTTATTACTGAGGAAAGCATGCTCACCGCCGCACGGGCGAATTCGGATGGCCCGATCGAAGCAGCGGCCGCTAACGGCTGCACTCCCGTTCAGGTTGCGGGCGGCCAGCGTTACGTCACGATCTACGAGGGCAAGCGCGTTGGCGATGGCGCTTCGGTTATCCACCGGGCGGAAATCACCAAGACGGCTCGCGAATGCCAGCCCACGATGGGCATGGTTCAGGTCAAGTACGGCATCGCAGGCCGCGTGTTGCTCGGCCCGAAAGGCAAGCCCGGGACGATCTCGCTGCCGGCTGTGATGCAGGTTCTCGACAAGGCCGGGAACAAGGTGAAGTCCGATCCAGTCACTGTGACGGTCACGATCACGAGGGAAAATCCGCTCTCTTATTTCTCTATTGTGCGCGATGTGACCATTCCGGTGAAAGACGGCGCGACAGCCCAGGATTACACCATTTCCATCGCTTTCGAAAAGAAGGCTGGCGCGGCTTAGGCCAGCGGCAATGCATTCTGCGAATGGCGGCATGTGTTTGGTCCACTTGTCCCTGACGCTTTCGTCCGCTTTCCTTTATCTTGAAGATCTTACGAGAAATCGCCTTTGCGATAGGTTAATGCGCTCAAGTCCTTGATATCGTTAGCAAAAATGGCGAATAGGATCCCCTCGCCGCTGCCTGCGCCGGGCGCTGTTCGGGCTGCGCCGTGGTTAATTCGCGAAGCCAAAATATATTTAACGGACTTTTGCGCGTCCCAGTAAATGAAATAATTCCAGCATTAAATTTAATTTAATGGGCAATTTGTTAAGGATAAAATATCTAGCATTTTCAGTGCTTTATAGTAGATCACCCGTGCCCAGTCAAAGGCGCGGCGCTCTTCGGTTTCGAAAGCGGTAAACCAAATCCTAACCAAACTCATGACCGGAAATAAATCCGGCGCGCTCCTGTTAACCACTTTTGTATTAAAGCCCGGCGTGGCGACGAATGGTTTACCAAAAGCCCGCCGCGAGCGCCGTCGAGGGAGACAATCCGGCGGCCAGATTGGCGAAGCCTGCTTAAGGCAGCGCAGGTCCTCATGACTTGCGAGGCATGGGCGGCGTGGCGCCACCCCGGCAACAGAAGCGCCCATTCTCCCGCCTTGGGTCGAAGGCCGAAAGCCTCATATCGAGCACATGTGGGCGCCTGAAACCCAAGATAGGCGCCCCTGTCCGCTCTAAAAGCAGAAAATTTCTGCAACTCGGAAACAAACCCGGCCGCGGTATCTTTGCCTGCTTATAAGGGCTTAGAATTACCCGCAAGGGCCAGCACACACCCATGCTGCAGGAGCAACTGAAGCAAGCTGAGCGCCATGTCGTAACCGGCGCGTTTCGTATCGCGCGCCAGCGCGAGCTTATTTCCGAACTTAAGCGCAATGGGTATATGGAACTGGCAGAGCGTGGCGGACAATTGCTCGTTTCATTTAACGAACTTCAGGCCCTGAGCATTGATCACCTTGCGCGGCTTCAGAGAAAGTTAGTCGAAGCTTAGCAAAGATGGGGCGTGCTACCCACCGGCGCTATCCTTGAAAGCCGCTGAGACTTGTGCTGAGGTTTCGAACATAGCTCTCAGCCGGAGCGGGCCTAAGCAAACATTCCTGGCTTGCCCAACGAATGCCCAGCAGGCCAGCTATGGGTCGTTTGCGGAGTGCGCCGGGAGACCGGCAAGGAGTAGGTGGTGCAAGTCCACTACGATGAAGGAGTAGCAAACCACATCGGCCCCGAGCCGTGCGCAGGCGTCCGCGAGGATGTCGGCGAAGCGTCGGCAGGGGATCGCATAGGCCAGCCATTGAGC
>JBAVVQ010000456.1:0-2511 GCA_049697375.1 Rhodomicrobium sp. | reverse complement strand
ATCTCAGGTCGTGACGGCAATCACCTGACGGCAATCACCATTGGGAGTCCGGACGGGGCGTGCTCTTTGAAAGAGTGTCGCGCATACGCCTTTCGAAGTCGCCCCCGCCGTTCGAAACCGCTCCTGCCTGCACTGCCGGGTCGTCTCGTCTCCGGCGCGCGGGCGCGGGGGGAACGGGTTCCTGCTTCGTGGCCCAGGAAGCGGCGCCGGTTTGCGGCTTGTTGAGGCTTTCAAGACGCGTGATATCGCCCTCCATTTTACGGACAAGAACGGCGCGAACGAAATCTTCCGCCGCAAGCACGCGAGGCCTCCCGCCCAGTTCCCGAAGCGGCCCGGAGATTTGAACCTTCACAAGCGGCCATTTCATGCGTTTGTCGGAGCTGACGCCGGCCTGCCATGTCGTGTCGGCTTGCATCTTGGAAAGGTCGAGATAGGCCTCCATCCGCACCGTGCTGTCCCGTCCGCGGAACGAAGCGCGGCGGACTTCCAACGTTCCATCGTGAATCGTGAGAGGGATCTTGAGGTGGTGGAACTTGAAATCGGCCGCCTGCACCGCATCGAGCGCCTTTTTCTTGATCGCGTCTTCGGTAAGCGGCAGTTGCCCCGCGAGCAATTCCTCTGCGCCTTTCTGTACGCCCACCGGGGAAAACTTCGCAAGCTGACCGTCCGAAAGCGCGATGGAGCCCCTGCCCGTGAGCACCGATATGATGCCGCGCGGGCTTAACCCCTGCCCCGTCGCGCGAAGAGAAAGCCACGCCTTTCCTGTAGCCATCGCTGGCGAGCCATTCGCGGCAAGCGCCGGCAAATCGGCCTTGGACAGGGAGACGATTGCCGACGCCGCGACGGCGGATGCGCGGCCATCGAGGCTCACCGAGGCCGACATATCGCCGCCAAGCGCCTTTCCTTCGAGCTTCTGCACGGCGAGACGGCCGTCGCCGAGCGTGGCCGCGATCTGCGCGTCCGATAAAGCGAGCGTATCGGTCAGCTTTATCGTCTTCGCGGAAAGCGCGACTTTCGCGGCCGTATCCCGAAACACGTTCAGAGCAAAGGGCCGATCGCTCCAGACGTCCTCAGACTGCGCCGGGATGACATTGGAGAGTGCGAGCGTGACGCGATCCGAGGGCGGCGGCGCGACCAGATAGCCAAGGATCGAAGGCAACGAAAACTGGTCGGCTTTAAGATCGGCGTCGACCTCCGTCAATCGATCCGCCGCGCCGATCGCGAGGTGGCCGCTGACAACATTCTTAGGCGACTCCGCTTTGAGCTTGGCGGCGTCGAGGTGCCCCGACCCATATTCGATATTTGTCTCGACCTTCAGGCTGGTTTGCCGTTCTCCGCCAAGGAGCGCCAGAACCGCGGGCGGCAGGAATTGCTCAGGCGCCGGGCTCGAGGCCTGCACCTTGCCAGAGAAGAAGAAGGTCTCCTTGAATTCTGTCGCCCCGTCGATCTGGGCTTGCAACGACGGCGCCTTGATCGTGGCCGACGTGTCGAGCCGGTCGGGCGCGCCGCTGGCGCGGATCGTGATGGCGCCTGGAGACGCGGAAGCGGCGGCTGCCAGCCCCGCTTTCGGGAAGAGAAGGGCAATGAGCTTGTTGCCGTCAGCGCCGGAGAGCGCCAGCTGCCCCGAGAATTGGCCTGCCCGCCATTCCGCGAGTGCGCCCTTCAATTGAACCCGGCCATCTAGGCGGACCGCCCCCAGGGTTCCGCTCAGTTGCGCCGTGGCGCCGCTCGCCTGCCCATCCGCACTATAATTCATCGCGAGTTTGACCGGGGCGAGGTCTTCCGCACGGCGTCCGGCAATGCTGTCGGCATTGTAGCCCGCCAACGCCACAGCCCGCAAAACAGCTTGCGGCGAGTTCGCCTCAAGGCGGCCGTCGAACCTCCCCTCCCCCACGCTCCGCATGGGCACAACGCCCTCGCCGCGCAGAGACAGCCCGTCGGCGGTCTCTGCGCTGAGTTTCGTGACGGTGAGGAGATCCTGATCGTACTTCAGCTGGACCGCAAGATTCTTCGCTTCGATCAGGCTCGTCCGAAGGCTGCCCGCGGAGACATCGATATCGGCCGTTTCGAAGTTCGCGGGCTCCTCTCCCAGAAGCGGCGCGAGCTGCGCAAGCCCAGCCTGCCAGGCCGCCTTTATGCTTTCGCCCGACAGAGCGTCGGCGCCGGTCTGGCCAGCTTCCAGGCTGGTTAGATCGAAACTGTCGCCAGCAAGCGAAACCTTCAGCTTCCGCGCCGGGGTCTTATCGAGGCGCAGACTCGCCGTGAACGGAGTGCCGTCCAATTTGCCCTTGACGTCCGTGAAAGCCGTGATGTCGTCCGAAAGCGTCAGCAAGCCGCCCGCCGTGAAAACTCTCGCAGGAGCGGTTTTCGCATTTGCGGCGGGGGGCGCGATCCAGCGGTTAAGGCGCCCCAAATTTTTGCCGTCGACGGCGACACGCGCCATCAGTTCCGGTTTCCCGGCGGTCTTTTTGAGCGCGCCTGTGAGCCTCATCGAGGTTTCGCCCGGAAGCG
>JBAVVQ010000455.1:0-7826 GCA_049697375.1 Rhodomicrobium sp. | reverse complement strand
TCCGACTTCGCCCGATACCTGCTTCTGCGCGATCCCCACCTCAAATCGGAGCAGGGCCTCGCCGCCCGGCGCTGCCTCGCCCTTTTCGAACGCGACGACGCCATGCGTCTGTTGCAGGCGGGATGACGGCTACTGCCGTTGGTAAAAGAACATTGAAGATTGGTTTTGTTTCGTAAAACGGGCCCCTATCTATTTATATAAGTATTTATTCGAAGTCATGATTTATTAAGGAGCAATTGCATAGAAGACTCTCGGGGGGGTCATTTTGTAAGCGCGACAGTAAAGCCGCGCCAAGGAGGACCAATGGCGACAGAACGGCAAATCGCGGCGAACCGCCTCAACGCCGAGCGCTGCACCGGCCCAAAGACCCCGGAAGGAAAAGGCACGGTGAGCGGCAACGCCGTCACCCATGGGCTGACGAGCTATAGCGGCCTCCTCCCCGGCGAGAAGCTCGAAGACTTCTCCGATTTGCGCGCCCGCGTTCTCGCCGAGCTTGCGCCGGACAGCGCGATCGAGATCGAACTCGCCGAGCGGATCGCGAGCCTCCTGTGGCGGCTGCGGCGCGTTCCCGCCTTCGAGGCCGCCCTCCTCGCCTGGACGAATGCCTGCATAGAGGACATGAGCCCTTTTACGCCGCACGAGCCGCGTCTCATCAACTGGCGGGACCCCGACCGGGGCCGTTCCGCGAGCGTGACTGATATCCTCGCCTTTGGGCGTTCGCTCGATATGTTCCTGAAGGAGGGATTGGGCGCCAGGCTCAGCCGCTATGAGAACGCGCTGCAACGCCAGTTGTCGGCGTTGATGCTCGACCTGCGGCGCATGCAGGCGCGGCGGAAAGCGCAAGGCTCGCCAGATATTTGCATGGGGGCCGCTATTGGAGAAGGCGGCGGCGCCGTCCCGCAGCTTGCGTTCACGGCGCAAGACGCCGCAGATGGCGAAGCCGATCCCGAGCGCCCGACGCCGCTTTTGGATTGAACAAATATTCTCAGGTTCGCTGACGAGTGCCTCTTCGCTCGTGGCCGCAACCAAAGCTGTCCAAAAGCGAACGCTGTTTAACCTTGCACATACTTGAATACAGCTACAGAACATCACTTATGGACTCGACGCTCCAGCAACAATTCGACCATTTTGGATATCTATTGGGGCACAGGGATGGTGGGTCTCAGATAAGTGAGCTTTTCAGCATCGTAAAATCGCTGAAGAAGAGCGCCCTTCGAATCCAACGGTTGCGCCCAACAAGCCAATACCAAGCTCGGGCGAATACCCTCTCGCATCGGTGTGGAACGGGCGCGTTCCCACTCATACTGATTTTGCAGCTCTGGAAATCCCTCCACGCTACGTCGCCCTAGCGTGTCCATTTGAGCGTTCTGCCTCAACCTGCCTTTATTACACTCGAGTACCGGAGCTTAGCTTCACACTTGAGGATGAAGGAGCCTTATTTCGCGTTTGTCGGGCGCGTACATTCTATACTACACGCTTGGTTACGCGGATCGGCTCGAATCAAATGGTACGCTTTAATCGTGATTGCTTGACACCGCTGAACAAGAACGCCGAAAAGGTATCGCAGCTGATATGTGAGGAGTGGCACCCTACGCAGGCTGTTGATTGGTCGAGAACGATCTGGATCCTGTTCGACAATTGGCCCCTTCTTCACGGAAGGGGACCAAGCAAAAGTAAGTATCGGGGATGGTTATGGCGGATTGCGATCTGGGACACATAATGCGATGAGCTGGGATTATAAGAAGTATTTTGCTAAAGCACAGTTGACTTGGCTGCGTATTCGTCAAATGGAACATGATAACGAACGTTATCTGTTGGAGGTCTCGTTCTTTTGTGAGTACATGATCCGCGGTGTTTTAGTCAGGCGCAATCCCACTTTGAATGCGGCCCCAGATGAAGAAAGCCTCATGCATGCCGCTGGCCTGGCATCTACAAAAGCCCCTCGATCCATCCCAATGGAGATGGCGACCTCGCGTGTAAATCGGCTTATTCCCGACATTACAGATCTAGAGCTAAAGACCATTACAGGGCTCTTTGTGGCACGTAATGGTGAACTTCACGGAGATTCCGACGAGATTTGCGGTCTTCGTCCCGAAGATGTGATGCCCAAGATTTTATCCTTTATGGTTCGTATGGCAGCGGATGCTGGGCAGAATTTGGCTGACATCATGGGGACGGAGGACGCAGCCCATGCACGTGATATCGCTGTCGCTGAGCAAAAGGGAAGACAAAAGCGTGTTAAGGAGCTTATTCGGATACAGAAGGACCGCTTTTTCGGATTAGATGATACAGAACAGAAGAAGCGTCGAGAAGAGGCTAAGCCAAAATTCGTTCACGCCGTTACAGCTTCTAGCCGGCACTTAAAGGCCCAGAAATGTCCTGCCTGTGCAAACATGGCGATCTTGGGAGGAAATCCAATCGGGAAAAGCTCCCCATTTTTGCGGCAAGGCGAGTTACTCGTGGAAGTCCGTGTTCAACCCGATCATTTCGAGTGCAAGTGTTGCGAACTTGTTATCAAGGGGCTAGATGAGCTTCTGGCAGGAGACTTTCCTCACGAATTTGTAACTAAAGATAGCGTTGATCCGATTGAGCACTTAGTATTGATCCGATGGACTATGTCGATCGTGATCAAATTTTGCGAGAGTACGCAGAAGATCACAATATAATGATGAATAGAAACCGATAACAGGATACGAAATCAGCATATCAGCTTGTCTTCCGACAAAGGACGTCATTATCGCTGCGGCCAATTTCTGCTCCCAGCCCTACGCGCATTCTTGCGGTGACGTTCAATTGCTTGCGTCAACGCCAGCAGGGCAATCCCCAGGGCCGCCGAAGCATCCCGCAATTCCCGGTCAAGCGTGGCGAGCGGCAGCCCACGGCGGGCGGCCAGTTCTAGATAGGCCGCATCGTAGAGCGTGAGCTGGAAACGGTCGGCGAATTGCAAGATGACAGTCCAAGCATACGCATCCGTATCCGGATCAGCCGAGATAGAGAGCCGCGAGAGCTGTTTCAGGGCCGAATCGTGAAAAGCTGCGTCGTCGATCCGTTTGCGCCTGACCACCATCTGCAAGGCGTTCGCCGGGGCTTGCGTTCACGGCGGAGGAAGAAATCGCTATGGCGATTGAGGCGCTTCATTTCTCGCAGGAAGAGCGAAGCGTTCCAGCGATGTCAAAGCATCGCCACCTGAAGCTGCTTTATACGGCAACGTCAACCTTCGAGTAGGCTTGCGCTTCCTCGGCGCTTTCGAAAATGTGCGGGGCGACGCCGCGCCGCTCAAGCGATTCGCCAAGCTTCATGCGCAGGAAACCGCTCGTCGTGTAGCGCGACACGCCGGAATAGTAATGGTCCATCAGCCCGCGAACCATCGCGGAATATTCGTCAAGTAGCTCCGGCACGATGGAGAAATTGTCGTAGTTGACGATCGCGTAGACTTTGCGCCCGAGCGGCGCGAGCTTGGCTTCGACGGCTTCCTTGATGGCGCGGATGTCGTTGCGGCTGCGCACCGGCAGGCGCTCGAAATTTACGAAGAACAGGTTCTGCTTCGGGTCATAGGTAAAGCGCTGCTCGAGCGGCAGGCGCAGCATGTCGTCACGGAGGTCCATCAGCTCGTTGCGAAAGATGCGGGCGTCCATCAAGTCCGGCGTTGCGCGGATGATCGGCTTGAAATCCATATGTGCGAGGATGTCGCTTTCGATGTCGATGCCCGGCGCCACCTCCACGAGTTCGAGGCCTTGCGGGCGCAGCGCGAACACGCAGCGTTCAGTGACATACAAGATCGCACGGTCGCGCGCGGCCGCGAGAGGCCCGCTGAAGGTCACCTGTTCGACCTCGCCGATGAACTTCCTATGCGCGCCGTCCTGCAAGATCGCAAGTCTGCCATCGCCGGTGGCAATGCGAAGCTTGCCCGCATTGAACGTGCCGACGAACACCACCTTCTTCGCCGCTTGGCTGATATTGATGAAGCCGCCAGCGCCCGCGAGCTTCGGCCCGAACTTGCTGACGTTCAGATTGCCGTGACAATCGACCTGCGCCAGTCCGAGAAAGGCGACGTCGAGACCGCCGCCGTCGTAGAAATCGAACTGGTAGGGCTGATCGATCACGGCTTGCGTGTTCACCGCAGCGCCAAAATTTAGCCCGCTCGCCGGAATGCCGCCGATCACGCCCGGTTCCGCGGTGAGCGTGATCAGGTCGATGACCTTTTCCTCATTGGCGACTGCCGCGACGCCCTCCGGCATGCCGATGCCGAGATTGACCACGCTATTGGGCTTGAGCTCGAAGGCGGCGCGGCGGGCGATGATTTTCCGCTCGCAGAGCGCCATCGGCGGAAGCGAGCCGGCGCGGACGCGGATTTCGCCGCTGAAGGCGGGATTGTAAGGCGTCGCGAAAGTCTGCAAGTGGTTCTGTGGCTGCGCGACCACGACGCAATCGACCATCACGCCCGGCACCTTCACCTTACGGGGATCGAGGCTGCCGCTCTCGGCCTCCCGCTCGACCTGGGCAATGACGATGCCGCCGGAATTATGCACCGCCATGGCGATGGCCAGCGCCTCCAATGTCAGCGCCTCGTGCTCCATGGTGAGGTTGCCGTCGGGGTCGCCGGTGGTGGCGCGGATGATGCCGACATGGATCGGGAAGGTGTGGTATAGCAGGCACTCCTGGCCGCCGACCTTGATCAGCTCGACGAGGTCCTCGGTCGTGCGCGAATTGATCTTGCCGCCACCATTCCGCGGATCGACGAAGGTGCCGAGCCCGATGGTGGTGATGTGGCCCGGGCGATGGGCGGCGATGTCGCGGAAGAGGTGGGTGATCACCCCCTGCGGCAGGTTATAGGCCTCGATCTTGTTGTCGATGGCGAGCTTCTGCAGCTTCGGGCAGAGTCCCCAATGGCCGCCGACGACGCGTTTGATCAGCCCCTCATGAGCGAGGTGATTGAGCCCACGATTTTTGCCGTCGCCCTGACCGGCGGCATAGACGAGCGTGAGGTTCTTCGGTTTTTCGGTGGTGTAGGGGGCCTCGTTTTCGTTCGAGAGGTAAAGCTCTTCGAGTGCGATCGCGATTTCTTCGGCGAAGCCGATTCCGACGAAGCCGCCGGTCGCCACCGCGTCGCCGTCGCGGATTAAGCGCACCGCTTCCGCGGCGCTCACCACTTTGCCTTTTTCGGCCGAACGTAAGTAAGCCAGGGCGGGATGGCTCGGCACGATGCGACCTCAACTGTTAAACGGCGCCATTTCGCTCAAACGGTCTTCCTCGCGTAGCATACCGCGATCACGACTAAAACGGCAGTTGTTTTCAGGCATGTGACGGCGAATATAACCGCGGACAGCGAGCAGCGTGATCATCGCACCCGTTAAATTTCTCCAATTTCGGCGCAAGTTGCTAGTGGCAGCTGCGGAGAGCGGCGCTTTGGCCGCTCTCCGCGGTGTTGTTGATCGATCGTACATCACGCCAGGACGAGCCGGCCCGCCGGGGCGCTAGCCGACTGCCGTAGCCGCCACAGTACGAGGCCATGGAGCATTAGAGCCAGCGGGACAGCAAAGGTTGGCACCATCACCAGCGGATAGGACGTGATGAGGACGTTTGGCGCATCGTGGGCCAGGAGATGCGGAAGCCCGGGAGAGGTCAACGCACCCATCGTAACCGCGACAACGAGATCGGCGATGCCAAACACGCTCCAGGCATAGGCCGCTCTGCGAGCGCCAGCCGCCTTCCGCGCCAGCAGAATTGCGACCACGATTGCAGCGGCGCCGGTTACGACGTCCCCAATCCCTGCGGGCAGCGCGAATTGCCAGGGCATGTGGCCGCCGGCCCAAAGCACGAGGAAGATGCCGCCTGCAATACGATAGATCTGAGCCGCCACAAGCCACGGTAGCGGTATCGCGGAGACAAGGCTTGCGATGCTCGGCGATAACCGCAGACTAACGGCGGCGACAATCAGTGGAATCAGCAAACCGAATAGAAGGATTGGCGCCGAGCCGTCGGAGAACGCGTAATACACATTTTTCGCGGCAAGGGACTGGGCGGCGGCGAGTGAGGGCCGCTGACAGTGCAGCCGCGGTTCCATAGCGCGTCCGCGCATCCGCCTCCATGCGCGCAGCGCCCATCCAGATGAGGCCCAACGCGATGGAGGCCACGAAGGGCCGCACGGCCGGCTCGAATATCAGAACGTATTCGGGAACTTGTGGGGTCATGGTACGAACTCCAATTGGCTCTTGGTACATAAACGGTAGTCACTACATTATGCCTAGTCAATTGCCAATTATGTGATCGGCTGCTAGGATGGGGTCATGCAGAACCAACCTTCAGTCACGGATTGCCCGGTGGCTCTCACCTTGAGCGTCATTGGATCGAGCTGGACTTGCCTCATCCTGCGCGATCTCCTCCTGCATGGCGGAAGGCGCTTTCAAGACTTGCAGATCTCGCTTGTTGGCATTGCGCCGACGACGCTATCGGATCGTCTCAGGACGCTTGAGCAGAATGGGGTCGTGGAGCGACGTTTTTATTCGATGAGTCCGCCGCGGGCCGAATACCTGCTTACCCAAAAGGGTCGCGATCTCGGTCCGATTGTTGCTGCTATGCGTAATTGGGGGCGCAAGTACGCGGGGTGATCGCCTTCTCTCCGAGACAACTTCGCAGGTGACAGCCCTTGTCGGCTCATCTCGCGGCCCTTGAGAGAGGACCCACCCGCAAACGCAAAGCCAAGGCTGGTCCGAGCATCCAAGCGAATGTAGCCTTTCTCAGAGGCGGTGGACCCATTGGGCCCAGTCGGCTAAGCTTTTGCCGGACACGCAAAGACCGCGCCGGGTGTACGTATGATCGCCGCATTCAAGGACATCTTCACGGAGCCATCCAACGTCGATCCGCACACGTTGCGCAATCTTGGGCCGCTGCGGCCGCTCGCGGGGATTTGGCGCAGCACGAAGGGCGACGACGTTCATCCCGTGGCGGACGGGTCCAAGACACAGGCGTTTGTGGATCGCATCGAGTTTCAGCCCATCGATCCGCAAACGAACGGCCCGCAATTGTTTTATGGCCTGCGCTACCATCAGCACATCGTCAAGCCTGGAGAGGTCGAGACATTTCACGATCAGGTCGGCTATTGGCTTTGGGAACCGGCGACAGATATGATCATTCAAACCGTCGCAATTCCCCGCGGGCAAATTGCAATGGCAATCGGCAAGGCGTCGCCCGATGCGAGAGAGTTCGAGGTCGCGGCTGCCCGAGGCTCCACGACCAACGGCATTTGCTCGAATCCCTTCCTGGAAGACGCCTTTCGCACGGACGAATTTCGTATCAAGGTGACCATCAATGCCGATGGAAGCTGGATGTATGAGGAAAACGCCACGCTCATGGTCCGAGGCCAGAGCGAGCCCTTCCATCACACCGACAAGGACAGGTTCGTGAAGATCGGAGAACCAACGCCTAATCCGCTGGCGAGGAGTTAGAGCGTATCAGCTAAAGCATGGCGCGCAAAATCGGATTCATTTGCGACGAGTTGTCATCCCGGAACGACGCCTGCGTCGTATCCGGGATCGCAAAAAGCGTTTCGATTTGTAACGGCCCCGGATATACGCCAAGGCGCATTCCGGGGCGACGATCAATGGAATGCCCGCGTCCGATTAAGCGCACGATGGCCTAGTGGCTCGAATCTCTTAAAGCGCTGGGTACAGGCTTTTCAATTTGATGCGGGCGTCCTTGGTTGTGAAGCGCCAATCGGCTTTGGCATGGGCGGTATTGCGCTTTGCGAACCAGGCGCTGACCTCTGCTTTAAGAGCCGCTTGATCTTCGATGCGCCGGTCGAGGCATTGCTTGGCCAGGATAGCGAG
>JBAVVQ010000454.1:0-3003 GCA_049697375.1 Rhodomicrobium sp. | reverse complement strand
GCCCTGAAGCACCGCCTCGAGCCGCCCGGTGCGCCAGCCCGCAACCATGTCGCGGACAAGCGGCGAGGCGCCGTTCCGATAGCGCCGGACAAGCGTGTTCGAGAGCGCGGCGCGGGAAAGAGCGGCGGCAAGCGCTGCGGGAAGCTTGTTCGGCGCTATCTCGCCCAAGGGCGCAGCGGCGACCCGGACGCGCGCTGTTACCCGGCCGACGTTTTTCTCTTCCCCTGGCGTCTCCAGAACATGCAACCCGGCTTCGTGCGAGAGCGTGCGATAGGCCCCGAAGCCGCCGATGAGCAGCAGGGGCGGCTCTTTCGCCTTCGCGGAAACCTCCGAGAGCTGCATGTTCCGTTGCGCCGCCCAGGCGCGATACATCGCCACAAGCCGTTGGCGCCATTCGTCCGGGTCGCCGTGGCGGTCGCCTCCTTCGAGCGCGGGTTCCACCGAAAGGACCGCCTCGATGGGCGCGGCCTCATAGACATCCTTGATGCCTTCCCCGATAAGGTGAAGCTGCAGCGCAAGCCGGGCGACAAGCTCCTTGGAAGACTTGCCTCCGCTCCCCGTTCCCCTGGCGAGGCGCGCGCGAAAGGACTCGGCCGTTTCCGATGCGGCGCGCACGCGGTCCATGAGCGCAAGCCGCGTCAGAACCTCATAGCGTTCAGGCTTCGTCCAGAAACCGGATGCTTGCATCTTCGCGGCGAGGTCCGCCTTTACGTCCTCCCACGCATCCGAGGCGAAAGCCGCCTTCATTGTCTCGAAGTGATGCTCCAGCGACTTGAGTTCCGCCGCCTCGCCCCTCGCGCCCAGGATCATCGCCGGAAGGGCCTGTCTCCTATCGTCGCTGACAGGCGCGAGAACGTCCGCCCCCTCTCCTTCCCCGCTATCGGGATCGACGAATTCGGCCTGGATCGCCTTGCCATCGCTCCTCACAAAGACGAATTGATCACCTTCTGGAAAACGCCGCTCCACGATGGTCGCGGCAAGCGGCGCGATGACATACTGGTCGATGGCCCGCTTGAGCGGACGCGCGCCCATTTCCGGCGAGAAGCCCTTTTCAAGAAGGAACTCCAGCGCCGACGCCTCCCACTCGACGGCCCAGTCGCGGTCCTTGAAGCCGCGCCGTTCGAGCACGCGCCCGAGGTCCTTTTTGAGGATGCTGCGCATCAGCTCGCGATCGAGCGGCTGGAAGACGATCACCTTGTCGAGCCGGTTCTGAAACTCAGGCCGGAAGGTTTGGCCGACGGCGCGCATGATCTGCTCGCTCGAAAATGACGCCGAGGCTGGCAAAAAGCCGAGATCGGCCCCCCTGTGGCTGGTTGCGCCAAGGTTCGTCGTCAGAATGATAATGCAATGGCGGAAGTCCGCTTCCTGGCCGCCGGCGTCGGTGAGGCGCGCATCGTCGAACACCTGCAAGAACAAATCCCAGACATTCGCATGCGCTTTCTCGAACTCATCGAGCAACACAACGGAAAAGGGCTGCTTCCGCACTCTCGCGATCAGCGTATCGGTTTGTGTCGCCGGATCGGCCGCGCCAAGAATTTTCCAGGTCGAGTCGTAGGCTTGGTATTCGCTCATATCGAGGCGAAGAAGCCTGTCGGCCGAGCCGAACAGGAACTCCGCAAGCGTCTTGGCGAGCTCTGTCTTGCCCGTACCGGTCGGCCCCGCGAAAAGAAAGACGCCGATGGGCTTGCCCGGATCGTTGAGCCCCGCCTTCAGCATCGCGATCCGGTCGACCATGGTGGCGACCGCCTCGTCCTGGCCCATGACGCGCGCCGCGAAATATTTGCGGATCGCTGCGAGATCGGCGCGCTCCTTGCTGTCGAGGATCGCAGCCGGAACGCCGGTCGCCTGCGACAGGCTCATGATCACATCATGCGGCGCCACGGTCCGGTTCGCGCCTTTCACGGCGCGCGCAATCGCAGACTTCAGGAGGTCGAGCGAGGAGCCGGGAAAGCTGGTGGAGCTCAGATATTGCCGGGCCGAAGTCAGAGCGGTTTCCGCGCAGGCGGGATCGATTTCAAGATCGGCTTCGGCGGACAGACGCCCTGTCATGGAATGCGAAAGCGCGAGCGTTTCCTCCTTCGAAAGCGGTTCGAAGCGGATCAGCTCGAACACATTGCGCAGTTGCGGGCGCAGCCTCAAAAGACGCGCGGCTCCCGCGGGCGAGGCTTCGGTCCACACGATGAGGCGTCCTGACGAAACGGCAGGCAGGATCTGCTCGAGGATGCTCGCCGCCTGTCCCTGATGGGTTCCGCTGAGCGCAATCTGAAGGATATCCGGGATATACCAGATGACCTTCTTCGAAGCCAAAAGCTCGTCGACGGCCTTCTGGATGCGCCCCTCTAGCTGGCCGAACCATTGCTGGCCCGCCATGAGATCCGCGCCCCCGGCCTCGAAGACGGTCCAGCCTTCGCGTTCCAGCCTTTTCGCGAGCAATCGCAGGAAGGAGGTCTTGCCGATGCGCGGCTCGCCGCTTGCCAGGAGCGAACGCGGGGGCTCAGCCGTAACCGCCGCCTCGGCATTCGCCAGCATGTCGCGCCACGCCTCGGGCTCAATGAGCAGATCGAGTTTCTCGCCCTGGCCCCAGAAGCGTCCGAAGGAGGCGAGGAAAGTGCGGTCGACAACCGAGCGCTGCTTCTCGTCGATCTGAAGAATGAGCTGGCGCGCAAGAGCGTTGTTCACACGCTCAAGAACACCCCGGATAAAGGGATACTTCGAAGCAGGAACGGTATCGAGCGCGCCTCCGAAACATGGCTCATCGCCGAGCCGCTCGGATTCGTCGAAATACTCCTGGGCGTCCAGTTGAATGAAGGGGTTGTCCTTCCACATTCCTTGGCGTTGACGTAGGGCGCGCCAACGGGGGGCCTCGTCGATAAGCCTAAAAAACTAGCTTGGCGCTGCTCGCCCCCTGTGTGGATAGAAACGGGTCACTGCTACACTCCACCCGGAAGGGAGCGGCCGTTCCGATTTTGGTGGCGCGTAACCCCGTTAAAAAACCTGGTCCAT
>JBAVVQ010000453.1:0-15024 GCA_049697375.1 Rhodomicrobium sp. | reverse complement strand
ATGATTAAATCCTGCGGGTAGCCGCAGACCGTAAAGAGAATATCGTACTCGCCCTTTGTTGATGTGCTCTGAATGCCCGGATTCAGGAAGATGGGAGCGCGGTAGCCCAGTCGTATGGCTGAGCTGGAACGCCAACTCGAAGGATCGACCTTGGGCGCCAACAGCTCTGCGGAATCAATCTCGCAAATGATGTCCTCGAACTCAAAGTGAGGACACCGGAAAAGATCCTTCCCGAAAATGTTTCGCAGCGAAAAAATGAGAACACGCGGTTTAGCGGGTTGGTTTTCCATAAATATCTCACTTGTCCTTAAGAAACCCGTTCACTTGAAAAACAATGGCGTGCTCAGTAGAGCACTATTGATAGATTTCAACCGGGATCTTGATCTCTCTGTGCTTCCTGTTTGTCATCAAGCCCCGCGGCCATGCGACTCTTGATTTCCTCGGCGTTATTGACCATCGATGAAAACTTTTCCGTCAACCAACTCACATTAAAATCTCGGATATCCGAACAGTTCGAGCCCTGCCATCAATTCGGTAACCTTCGGATGGCGCGCTACTGCGAGAATAGGCTTATTCAGCAGATGCGCAAAAATCACACCGTGAAAACGACAAGTAACAACATAGTCCATCCTCGACATCGTTGCCAGCCAAGTCGCACACCGACTTCACCGTATGGTTGACGGCGTATTATGACACAGGTATTCCGTGGCCGTTCTGAAGGATATTCTGAAGATCCTCCGCCGCTTTTATATTGTCCGCAACTGACGCCAAGGTTGCGCCGTTCCCGAGTTTCCCGCCACCGGCATGATGGAGATCGGCTTGGCTGGCCGCTATGCAAGACGAAAGTGAACGATCTTGGAGCCGGGAGTGCCTTCGGTATTACCGCCACTACTGGCTGGCGCCTGCGTCCGGTTTCAGGATGGATTTTGCGCCCGGAGAGCCGGACCGAGAAAGGCGCCACGCATAGTGCTCTTCGCGGGGGCGGCTACTCGCGTTTTCTCGCCCCAATCCATCGAAGGGGTCAGCCCGTGTTTCTCAGCCCCGCAGCGACGCCGTTTATCGCGATCAGGATGGCGCGCCTTGTCTTTTCCTCATGCTGTCCGCGCCGCCATCGCCGGATGAGCTCGATTTGAAGATGATTGAGCGGCGCGATGTAAGGCACGCGGCGAGTAATGGCTCGCGCGAGAACCGGAGTGTCGGCCAGCCGCTCCGTCGCGCCGGTAATCGTGTTCAGAGCTTCGACAGTAACGTCCCACTCGACGAGCAAAGCGCTCACCACCCGGTGAGCGAGTTTCTGATCGGGAACCAGTTCTTCCGCGTACTTCCTGGCGAGCCTCATGTCCGCCTTGGCGAGCACCATGTCCATGTTCGAGAGCAGCGTTCGAAAAAACGGCCACTCCTCTCTCATGCGCTTGAGTAGAGCGGTTCTCTCCGTCGGCGCTTTTTTTGCAAATGCCCGCACGGCCGTCCCAAATCCATACCAGCCCGGCAAGGCGACACGCGCCTGTCCCCAGGAGAACCCCCAGGGGATGGCGCGGAGATCTTCGATTCGATTCGTACCGCGGCGGGAGGCGGGGCGGGAGCCGATTTTCAGCTCGGCGATTTCGGCGATGGGCGTGGCGGCGAAGAAGAACTCGTTGAACTCCGGCATCTCATAGACGAGAGCGCGATAGGCTTTCATGCTCGCTTCCGAAAGCTGCGCAGCGGCGTCCAGAAACTCATCGGGAACGGGCCGTTCCGGCGTGAGGAGCGTGGACTCGATCACCGCCGCCGCCAGCGCCTCGAGGTTACGCCGGGCGATCTCCGCATGAGAGTATTTCGAGGCGATCACTTCGCCCTGCTCCGTCATGCGGATCTGGCCGTTCACGGTCCCTGCGGGCTGGGCGAGGATCGCCTGGTAGCTCGGGCCGCCGCCGCGCCCGACCGTGCCTCCGCGGCCATGGAACAGGCGGAACCTGATGCCGCGCTCCTCCTTGAAGAATTCCGCAAGCGCGACGGAAGCGCGATAAACCTCCCAGTTGCTCGCGAAAAAGCCGCCGTCCTTGTTGCTGTCCGAGTAGCCGAGCATGACCTCCTGCACGCCCCCGGCTGACTGGACCATGTCGTGGATGCCCGGGAGGTCGTAGAACGCGCGCATGATATGCTCGGCGCTTCGCAGGTCGCCGATGGTCTCGAAAAGGGGAACGACGATGAGGTCGGCGTGCGTCCCTGGATCGCCGAGCAGGCCGTGCATGAGCCCGCCCTCTTTCTGAAGGACGAGCGCTTCGAGGATATCGCTCACTGTCTCGGTGTGGCTGATGATGTACTGGCGGATGGCGCGCTTGCCGTACGCTTTGCGAAGCTCGCGAGCGGTATCGAGGATCATAAGTTCGCTCGCCGTTGTCGGCGAATAGACGATGCCCGGGACGCGAAGCGGGCGCGGATCCTTCAGCACAGTCAAGAGCGCGCTTTGCTTCTGCTCTTCATCGAGATTGCGATAATCGCCCACGATCCGGGCCGCGGCGAGCAGCTCAGCGATAACCTCTTCATGCACATCCGAATTCTGGCGAAGATCGACCGTCGCAAGATGAAAACCGAAAACCTCGACGGCCCGCCTCAGCGGCCGCAGGCGAGCCTCGATCAGCGCCGCGCCCTTGTTCGCAATGAGAGAGGTCTCCACGATGGCAAGATCTGCTTGCAGGTCTTCGGCAGTTTCATAAGGAGCGGCAGGGGATTGAATGCGTCGCGGGGCCGATTTGCCGGTCAGTCTCTGAAGCGTCGTGGCGAGCCGGGAATAGATCCCGATCATAGCGCGCCGATAGGGTTCATCCTGACGATGCGGGTTGTCGACGCCCGATCCGTCGGCCAGCGCCTGTAGCTCCGGCGAAAAGCCGACGAGACGCGACGACATGGGCATTTCGACCCGAAGCTCGTTCAGTTCGTTCAGATAGTACTGGATCGCCACCTCGCTCTGGCGGCGCAGCGCGCGCACAAGGCTCTCCACATTCACATTCGGGTTGCCGTCCCGGTCGCCCCCAATCCAGGAGCCCATCTGAACGAATGGCGGCACATGCATTTTAAGCCTCTCTTCAAGGCTCGCATAAAGATGCGGTATCTCGCGCAGGAAACTTGTCTGATAAAACCGGAGCGCGTTCTCGATTTCGTCCGCGACCGTGAGATGCGTGGCCCGCAAGAGCCGTGTTTGCCAAAGCTGGACAATCTTCGCCCGGATCATCGCCTCGTTGCGTTTGAGGTCCTTTTCTCTCGTCAAGGTTTCCCGAGCGGCGAGCAGGTGCTCAATAGCGCCTGTCGCGTCGAGAATGCTGCTGCGTTGCACCTCCGTGGGATGCGCCGTCAGTACGGGCGACACGAGGCTTTCCTTCAGCCCTTCGCATGTCTTTTCCGGGCCAATTCCAGCCTCGGCCAGAAGCTTGAAAGTAAAGTCAAGGCTGCCTTGCGCTTCCTTGGCCGGTGTCCTGGCGAGGAACGCAGCCGTGCAGCGCATGCGGTGACGGTCCTCCGCAATATTCGTCAGATGAGAAAAATAGCAGAATGCTCGGGCCACCCGGACGGCTTCCTCGGGTTTAAGCCAGCCGAGGAGGCGGTCGAGTTCCCGGCCGGCTTCGGAATCGGCTTCAAGTTCGAAGGCGGTGCTGAGGCGGCGGATGGTCTCGATCGTTTCAAAGGTGCGAAGGCCTTCCTGTTCGCGGATCGTTTCCCCAAGCAGGTTTCCAAGGAGACGAATATCCTTGACGAGAAGCTCTTCCATCTCCGGGAGGTGGCTGATGCTGGGGTTTAGCGTATCAATCATCGTAACTCCACGGGAGAGCGCCGCCACAACCGGACAAAGAAAAGAGAACTGAAAAGTCGCCCCTCGCGCAAGTACTCAGTGACCAAGCCGCGCTCGGATCAAACCCGCCTCCCGGACCGGCCGCATTGCCGCACAAGTTGCGACGCCTGCTTAAAAAAACGGGCGCCAGCCCTTGAGATCGACAGCACGCCGCCAGAGCTATATACAAGCCGATACACCGCGATCGATAAATGGGTACAAGAATGAGAATCAAAGCACGCTTGGCGGCGTCCTTCTCGGCAGCCCTGTTGTCGGCCGTTCTTCTTCTCGGCCAGGCCGCTTCAGCGCAAGAGCGCGACGCCAAGTCTCCTGTCATCGTTTTTGCCGCCGCCAGTCTGAAAAACGCGCTCGATGCAATCTCGGCGGCCTGGCAGCAAGAGTCGGGCCAAAGCGCCAAAATCAGCTATGCGGCCAGTTCTGCCCTCGCAAAGCAGCTTGAGCAGGATGCGCCGGCGCACATCTTCATTTCCGCCGATCTCGATTGGATGGACTACGTTGAGAAGAAGGCGTCGATCGACACGAATAGCCGCTCGAACCTTCTCGGCAACGCGCTCGTTCTCATCGCCCCCAAGGATAGCGCCGCCGCGATCGATCTGAAGCAAGGCGCCGATCTTGGCAAGCTTGTCGGCAACGGGCGCCTTGCGATGGGCAATGTCGACTCGGTCCCCGCAGGCAAATACGCCAAGGCCGCTCTTGAGAAGCTCGGGATGTGGCCGCAGGTCGCAAGCAAACTGGCTCAGGCCGAGAGCGTACGCGCCGCCCTTCTCCTGGTGTCGCGCGGCGAGGCCCCGCTTGGCATTGTCTACCATACGGACGCCGCGTCCGACCCCAACGTCAAGATTGTCGCTACCTTTCCCGCCGACTCTCACCCGCCGATCATCTATCCGATCGCGCTGACGACGAAAGCGACAGACGAGGCGAAGTCTTTCTTCTCTTATATCAAGTCGCCGAAGGCTGCCCCTCTTTTCGAAGCTCAAGGCTTCACGGTCCTGAAGTAGAAAAATGGAGAAACGATCCTGAAGGACTGGTGGACGCTTAGCCCGGACGAATGGACGGCCATCAGGCTGAGCCTTCTCGTTGCAACCGTGGCCATGGCGGCGAGCCTGCCTTTCGGCTTGGGCGTCGCCATGGCGCTCGCGCGCCGCGACTTCTGGGGGAAGGCGCTCGTGAACGGGATCGTGCATCTTCCGCTCGTCATGCCGCCTGTCGTGACAGGCTATCTGCTCCTCCTCACCTTCGGCCGGAAAGGCCCCGTCGGAGCCTTTCTCGATCAGTATTTCGGCATTGTCTTTTCGTTTCGCTGGACGGGCGCGGCGCTCGCCTGCGCCGTCATGGGGTTCCCCCTCATGGTGCGCGCCATCAGGCTGTCCGCCGAGGCGGTCGATACGAAGCTTGAAGCCGCCGCCGGAACGCTCGGCGCGAGCCCGTTCTGGGTCTTTCTCACCGTGACGCTACCGCTGATCGCGCCCGGCATTATCGCGGGCATGATCCTCTCTTTCGCGCGATCCATGGGCGAGTTTGGCGCGACCATCACCTTCGTTTCGAACATTCCTGGCGAGACGCAGACGCTGCCGTCCGCGATCTACACGCTCACGCAAGTTCCCGGCGGCGACGCGGGCGCGCTCCGGCTCACAGTCATATCCATCGTCATCTCGATGGCGGCCCTCCTGGCGTCCGAGTTTCTTGCGCGCCGGGCAGGCCGCAGCCTGCATGTCGCAACATGATCGAAGTCAGCGCCTTCCAGAAGCTCGGCGGCTTCACGCTCGATGCCTCATTTGCGGCGGATAGCCGATTCATCGCGCTGTTCGGGCATTCCGGCTCGGGCAAAACCACGCTCCTCAACGTCGTCGCGGGATTGCTCAGACCCGAGCGCGGGCGTGTGATCGTCGATGGCGCCACCCTCTTTGATTCAGATCGCCGGATCTTTCTGCCGCCCTACCGGCGTCAGCTTGGGACCGTTTTCCAGGAAGACCGCCTCTTCCCGCATCTGAGCGTGCGCCAGAATCTGCTTTATGGCGCATGGTTCGCTCGCCCGACCCGAAAGCAGGAGAAGCTCGCCCGCATCGCCGATCTGCTTGGCATCGAGCGTCTGCTGGGCCGCTATCCGAACCGGCTCTCGGGCGGCGAGAAGCAGCGCGTCGCCATAGGCCGCGCGATCCTCGCCTCGCCGAAGCTCCTGCTGATGGATGAGCCGCTCGCCTCGCTCGACGATCCACGCAAGCAGGAGATCATGCCCTATCTCGAGCGCCTGCGCGACGAGGCCCGCATCCCCATCATCTATGTCAGCCACTCTGTCGCCGAGGTCGCGCGGCTGTCCGATACGCTGGTGATCCTGGCGGGCGGCAAGGTTCGCGCCGCCGGCCCGACGATCGAGCTGATGCAGCGCCTCGATCTTCTGCCTGTGGTCGACGGCGGGGAGACAGGGGCCGTGATCGAAGCCATCGTGAAAAGCCACGACGACGCTTACGGCTTGACTGCGCTTGCCTCGCGCGGAGGCCAATGGAAAGTCCTGCGCCTCAACATTCTCCCGGGAAAGCGCGTGCGGATGCAGATCAAGGCGCGCGACGTGATGATTGCCCTGCGCCAACCCGGCGACGTGAGCGCGCTCAACGTCATCCCTGCCGTGGTTGCGGAGATCGGCCCCTCAGATGGCCCTGGCGTTGAGATCAAGCTCGATTGCGGCGGCGAAGCGCTCGTGGCGCGGCTCACGCGTTACTCCGTCGAGCGCCTTTCCTTGCGCGCGGGCACGCCCGTTTTCGCCATCGTGAAGTCGGTGTCCTTCGACCGCTCTGCGCTTGGCGCAGCTTGGCATGACATCCCGGTGGCGGATGCGGCGGCCGGATCGCAGTAAGCCCACGCATCAGGCCGAAACTCCCTTAGCTCAAAATCGGCCGCCCCGCCCTTCCCCACTCGCAAACAGCGAAACGCCTGCAGCAGTCTCGCCTGATTCAAGCGTGGCATAACCCAGCCGCAGCTCGTTCGTCAAAGCCTTGCCGAGCGGCAAATCCCACTGCTCATAGGCAGATTGCCTGTCGCTTTTCACGCATAGCGGCGGAAAGGCCGCGATTTGCGCGGCGAGTTCTTCCGCTGCCTGCCGGGCGCAACCTTTGGGGACAACCCTGTTGGCGAGACCGAAAGCCAGCGCCTCGTCCGCCTTCACGGGACGCCCCGTCAGGATCATGTCCAGCGCCCGGCCGTGACCGACGATGCGCGGGAGGCGCACCGTCCCGCCATCGATCAGCGGCGCGCCCCAGCGGCGGCAGAAGACGCCGAACACGGCGTCTTCCTCGACGATGCGCAAGTCGCACCACAGCGCAAGTTCGAGTCCGCCCGCAACCGCATAGCCTGCGACTGCCGCTATGACGGGCTTGGAAAGGACCGTTCGCGACGGTCCCATCGGCGCCGTCGAACCATCGGCGCGAACCCAGTCGCGCCAATCGCCTCCACCCGCGAAGGCTTTGAGGTCCGCGCCTGCGCAGAATGCGCCATGATCGCCGAAAAAGACGCCAACGCGGGCTTCGTCATCCGCTTCGAAAGCTTCGAACGCGGCGACAAGCTCCGCCGCTCTTTCTGGATCGACGGCGTTCCGCGCGTGCGCGCGGCTCAAGATCACCGTCGTAACCGGCCCGCACTTTTCCGTCGTGACGGTCATGGCTGCCTTCTACCCTGATGCAGCAGCCTCCCCTAGGAAGCGCATGATGATCGAATCGACCGCCTCCTTGCAGAGCGTGCGGACAATCTCTGCGCCGGACCCATATTTTTCGTCGAGTGAGAGCGGCTCGCCACGATATTCGAAGGCTTCCGCGATGCCGTCGTTTTCCGGGATCACTGTGTGCATCACCGGATGGGCGGCAGCCACCTTCTCGTAATTCAATCGCTGGAAATTTCCATCGCGCCAGAAGTTCACGAGCGCGATGTAACGGCGCTTCTCCTTCGGGATCAGCATGACGTCGTCCAGCCGCTCCTTTTCCTCGATGACGGTCGAAATCCGGTCGACCGCGTAGCTCGACACGAAATCGGGACGGAAGGGCACGATCACCTTGTGCGCCAGCCGAAGCGCCGCTTTCGTCGAGAAGGACAGGCCGGGCGGGCAGTCGAAAATCACGACATCGAATTCATCGCCGAGCGCGCGGATCATGTCCGTGAGGCTTCCGGTGACGCCTTGCTCGGCGGAGTACAAATCCTGGCCCGCGCGGGCGCGATTGTGCAGGAACTCATTCTCGATGTCTTCCAGGTCGAGCGAACCGGAGAGAACCGAAAGTTCGCCCAGCGGAGCCTCGATATCGCCGACCTGACGTAGGATGTAGTCGTCCGGCCTGAGCCTCGGGCGGTCATATTTGTCGTTGAAATAGTCCGCGACCGTCATCCTGTTGCTCCGCGCCCATTCCCACTTCTCGCCGCCGGTGAGAATGATCGAGGAGTTGCACTGCGTATCGAGATCCACGACAAGCACCCGCTGCTCGCCGGTGACGGCGAAGCCGTGGGCGAGCATGGTCGTGATCGTCGATTTGCCCACGCCGCCTTTGCGGTTAGCGACTGTCAGAAGAATGCCCATCGCGCCTTCCCTCCACAAACATCTGCGCGACTATCGCGATTCGCGCGCCGGATGCGCGGTTCAGGTTTCAAGAAGCGGGCGGCTGAGAGTTAGGCCCGCGGATGAGCCTTGGAGTAAGCCTGAAACAGACGGTCGCGGTCAACCGCCCTGAGATTTCGGCGGGGGATAGCCTTCCACCGTTTGCCGCGACGCTGCTCTGTAAGCCGGTTGACGCCATCCGGGAAGCGTTAGTTAAAATCCGGTGAAGATTGGTTTTGTTTTGTAAAATCCACATAAGTGAGTATGTTAGTAGTTTTTCACCGCATGGGCCTGCGCCCCGCGCCCAAGGCGAGCATAATTAATTCCCGCCGCCGAAACATAATTAACGGACTTTTGCGCGTCCCATTTTGCGCGAAATTGGGCGGTTTTTGCGCTGAAAATCGCAGGATTGGGTTCGTTTTGGGTTCGTTTCGGCCGGAAATCCGCCCCCTTGCGCGCCGCCGTTAACCAACACTCGTTAACGCATGATTGGCGCGAAGAGCTGCGAACGAAATTCGTGCTGGCACATCTCGCTGGCGTCTGGGGCACCGTTGGGGGCTGACGGATGAACTGTTGAGACGGTAAGGTGGGCCACTACCAGAAGTTCTTACGCAGCCTTCCGGGTTCAAAGGGGCAGATTGCTAGCGGAGTCGAAGGTATGATTATCAGAATGACGTTGTGGCGCCGTTACGAATGGCCCGACATTTGAAGTGCGTTCTACAAGCCGAAGTTCCCGTCATTGATCAAGATCAATGCTTATTTCGAGGAGGCTACTGAATATCTCTAACCCCCTAATGCAAAGGGGCGGACAACAGTCCTAAGAATAATATAAAAAAGGGAGGCGTGATAAGGATTGGCTGATGCATCGCCGCGTCGAGCGCCAAGCAATTCGTATGCATGAAATGTTGGATCGCTTAGATGTCGATCCTGTCGCTTTGGTTCGTTTGCAAAACGGGGATGCCTATGCGGGCGCGCGCTCCCTGTGTCTTTTTTGCGGCGCCAGCGACAAATGCCTACGCTGGCTTGACGGATATGGCCGCCAAGATAGTAGCCCTGATTTCTGTCCCAACTTGCGAGTTTTCGAAGCCTGCAAGAGAAGTGCGTCACATCTCTCTGTTACCTGGTCGAGCAGCTAGGGTCGCCCCAAGCCTACTTCTTAAGCATCTCGAAGAGATCGATTGGAATGGGAAACACGATCGTTGATGCCCGTTCGCCGGCAATATCGTGGAGCGCGGCGAAATAGCGTAGCTGCATGGCGCTCGGTTCTGGAGCCAGCATTCTTCCTGCCTCGACCAGCTTCGCGGCGGCTTGCTGCTCGCCTTCGGCATTAATGATCTTAGCGCGGCGAAGGCGCTCGGCCTCAGCCTGTCTCGCTATCGCACGCACCATGCTTTCATTAAGATCCACGTCCTTAATCTCGACATTCGACACTTTGATGCCCCACGGGTCGGTGTGCTTGTCGAGAATGGCTTGGATGTCGTTATTGAGCCTGTCGCGTTCCGCCAAAAGTTCGTCCAGTTCGTGCTTGCCGAGCACAGAGCGCAGTGTGGTTTGGGCAAGCTGGCTCGTTGCAGCCATGTAATTGGCGACGTTGATGATCGCGCGCTGAGGATCGACGATCCGAAAATAAATGACCGCGTTCACCTTTACCGAAACGTTGTCCCGGGTGATGACGTCCTGAGGCGGAACGACGTCCACCACGGTTCGCAAGTCTGTTCGCACCATTTGTTGAAGGACTGGGATGAGGATGACAAGGCCTGGACCCGCCACCCGGCTGAATCGCCCGAGCGTGAACACGACACCGCGCTCATATTCGCGCAGGATTCGGATGGCGGTGATGAGCAGTGCAAAAACGAAGATGGCCAGAAGAATAAAAAAGTAGATATCGGCGCTCATAGTATTCCCCATCCTTTAGCTTCCTGCCCAGGCATTCACTATGTGGCCGAGACAATGAGAGTCAGGCCATCCAGCCGTCGTATTTTCAACCTCTGACCCAGGGCAAAGTGGTGATCGCCGCGTGCGCTCCAGCGCTCGCCCTGCGCCCATACATAGCCTTCGCCGTCCTTCCAGCTTAAGACGACAGCTTCGTTGCCGATGAGTTGCTCAGCCCCGCTGACGGCTTTGCGCCCTTGGGCGCGCCAAAGATATCCTACAAGCAGGATCAGAAATGCGGCGCTAAAGGCTGCGGCGCCTGCAATGACGCTGTAAGAGACGCGATAAGCAGGAATATCGGTGTTGACGAGCATCGCCGCGCCGATGACGAAGGCGGCCACGCCTCCGAAGCCAAGAATGCCGAAGGATGGCATAAAGGCTTCGGCGACCATGAAGACGATGCCAAGCACGAGCAGCGCAAGCCCGGCATAATCGAGCGGAAGCTCGCTAAGGGCGTATAGCCCAAGAACCAGAGCGATTGCGCCAATGACGCCAGGTAGAATGGCGCCGGGATTCATCAATTCGAAGATCAGGCCGTAAATGCCGATCAACATCAGGACCAGGGCAACGTTGGGGTTGGCCAAAGTTCCAAGCGCTTTGGTCATGAAATCCGGCTCAAGGCGCTCCACCGCGACGCCAAGCGTAGAGAGCGTGCGTTCCTTACTGGCGATGATAACCTTGCGTCCGTTGACCGCCCGAAGCAGGTCATCGACATCGGCTGCAACGAGTTCAATCACGTGCTCCTGAAGCGCTTGACTGGTGTTTAGAGTTGCGGCTTCACGCACAGCCTTCTCCGCCCACTCAGCGTTCCGCCCGCGAAGCTCGGCAAGACTACGAATGAGAGCGACTGCATCGTTCGTCGCCTTGCTTTCCAAGGTTGTTGCAGGCGTGGCGGGCTTCTTCCCGTCTTGCCCCTCATCCGGCGAGGGCAGGCCGGGCAAGCCGCGTCCGCCGATCTGCACAGGGGTCGCGGCGCCAATATTCGTTCCCGGCGCCATGGCGGCAATGGTGGTCGCATAAAGAATATAGGTTCCAGCGCTCGCCGCGTGAGCGCCAGAGGGAGCAACGAAACCAATGATGGGAACGGGGGAGGCTATAACGCCCTTGATGATCTCGCGGGTGCTGGTGAGAAGGCCGCCCGGAGTATCAAGGCGAAAGATTAGCGCTTCCGCCTGCCGCGCACGCGCTTGTTCGATGGCCCGTTCTGCATAGTGAGCGGTTGCAGGCCCGATTACTCCCGTAATCTCGGCGAGCAGAACCACCGACTGAGGCGCGCCGTTGCTCACGCCTTGAGACAGAAGGGCTCCCAAAGCGAGGACCAATAGATAAAATGCAAGGCCTAAACCCCGAAGACGCATGTCTATGCCCACTGGCGCCTGCCAGAGCGATGTCCGCTTCAGAAGACGTGAAAACAAACCCGCTCTGCATGTTCTCATTGTAGGAGACTACGACACGGGAGCGCAATGCGCCCGAGCCGTCCCGAAGGCGCCCATCTCAAGTTCTCTGACTGGTTCATTTCGGCTCGTCATGCCAACTTCGAAGAGCACGGCACGCCGTGATTTATGACATCGCAGGACCGCCTCGGGTCAAGGGCGGGATCGTTTTAGCCTTTCCGAAGAAGAGTTCGCTCGGCCTCAAGCGCGAGGATGGGCTTTCGAATAGGCTTGAAACAGGCGGCCGCGGTCAACCGCCGCGCAGACTCGGCGGTGGTAGCCTTCCGCCATTTGCCGCGACGCTCCTCCGTAAGCCGGTTGGCGCCATCCGGCGGACTTCCTTAATATCGGGTGAAAATTGGGTTTGTTTTGTAAAACCGCCATAAGTGAGTATATAAGTAGTTTATGACGCATAGCCTGCGCCGCCGCACCCGCGACGGGGGGTATAATTAATTCGCGCCGCCCATACATAATTAACGGACTTTTGCGCGTCCCGCTTTGCGCGAAAATGGCCGGGTTTTGAGGCCGAAAATCGCATGATTGGGTTCGTTTTGGCCGGAGACTCGTCCCTTGCGGGGCGCCGTTAACCAACATTCGTTAACGCATGATTGGCGCGAAGAGCAGAGAACTTGTTCAGGCCGAGAGCCTTTCAGCCCTTGCGGCCGAATAGCCAAGCGAAGAAGCTTGGCCGCGCGGCTGACGGTTGGCCGGCCCCGGTAGATTCGTCCGAAGCACCTTCAGTAGTCGAGCGCTGTTGAAGGCCTTCTAGCCGCAGTCTCTGCGCTCTCATGCGCTTTATCGATTCATCAAGCTCGGCAATTTCCTCATCCATCCGTGTGGTCTCGGATTTCTGCATGTCCGCTTCACGAATCTTATTTAGCGCTTTCTCAACGGAGAGCTTGGTTCCAGTCATGCTGACCTCGCGATGTAACCCGGCGCACGGTAATGTCCGATCGGAAACCGTACGTCGCCCCTGACGCGGTCTCCCGGGGGCAAAACCCCGGTTGTTCACCCTCGGCCGGAACGATCTTCGACACATGCGCCACATCGTTCCCCTTGCCGAAATCATTTTACACGAACTGGAATTTGCTCGTCCATAGGAGGAGGCGGGATAAAATGGTTCCTCACGAGGAAGATGCCCCATCACCGTCCAAACCAAGCGCACGACCTCCGATGCGCGCGCTGGCGCTATGCCGGGACGGCTGCTATAGCTTTAGCAAGCACCGGAGCGGGATCTGCTCTGGTCATCGCGGGGCGCAGGCTGGATAGAGCGGAAATCTAGGAATATACTCCCGTTCGCGATCACGCTACCATCCGCAGATTATTGCAAACCGATTCGGCGAATTTATCACCAGCTTCGTGACCTGATTCAAGCATGACAATCACAACCCTCGGCGAAGGCCGGATACGCTCTCTCCGGACCAGCTTTGTCAGCGATAAGGAGCGCATTCCAGAGCAAATCCGGCGGCAGCTAGGAATGCCAGTGGACGAGGGAGTTCTCTTCGAGTTGGCGGGGCCGCGTGAGCATCTGTTTTTCAATCCCGCGCAATCGCGCGCAGGCATTGTGACCTGCGGCGGCCTTTGTCCTGGCCTGAACAATGTCGTCCGCTCGCTCTTTCGTGAGTTGCACGATGGCTATGGGGCGCCAGAGGTCTTAGGTTTTCACATGGGTTTCCAAGGGCTTGACCCAAACGTTGGACTTGAGCCCTTTCTCCTAAACCATACAATGGTAGATGAGATTCACAAGCATGGGGGCACCCTGCTTGGCACGTCTCGTGGTCCAGTTGATATCGGCGCGGCCGTGGAAAACCTGATTCGCCGGAAAGTGGACATGCTCTTTTGCGTGGGCGGCGATGGCACTCAGCGCGGAGCCTACGCGCTGTACGAGGCCTGCAGGGAGCGCGGCCATCCGCTTTCAGTTGTCGGCATCCCGAAGACCATCGACAATGACATCAGTTTCGTCACACGCACCTTTGGCTATCTCACGGCGGTCGAGGAAGCTCACCGGGTCATTGACGCCGCCCATACCGAAGCTCGCAGCGTGCATAACGGAATTGCATTGGTTAAGCTGATGGGTCGGCACGCTGGCTTCATCGCGGCTGGAGCAACGATCGTAAGTCAAGATGTGAATTTTACGCTTATTCCAGAACTTCCGTTCGCGCTCGACGGTAAGGGCGGCTTTCTTGAAGTCCTAAAGCGGCGCATTCTCGATCGCGGCCACGCTGTCATCGTCGTTGCGGAAGGCGCCGGCCAGCATCTTTTCTCAGAAACGGCCGACGCCAGGGATGCATCGGGCAATATCAAGTTGAATGACATTGGCCCACTCCTGGCGCGGGCCATCGAATCCTTTTTCGCAGCCGAGCGGCTGCCCATGACACTGCGCTATTTCGACCCCGGCTATCAAATCCGCAGCAGGCCGGCCAATGGTGAAGACGCGGCATTGTGCGATCAGTTTGCCCGGCAGGCGGTGCACGCCGCAATGGCCGGGAAAACGGGACTGGTGATTGGCTTCCTGCATGGTTTGTTCATCCACGTGCCGACCGGTCTGATTGTGTCTCGCAAGAAGCAGCTTGAGCCAGACAGCATCCTCTGGCAGGCAGTTTTGTCGGCGACCAGGCAGCCAGCTCAATTCCTCTGAAGCCTTCGGGACCGGCCGCTGTATCGCAGAACGGGGCCGGGCGGCGGCTGCGTTCTTTCTGTAGCCATCCGGCACGTCCCGTGTGTGTGCATCGAAGCGTGATGACCAGGCTGAAATCGAAGCACCAAAACTCGCCTGCACCAAGCAGGGGATGTCATACCACCAGCTTGAGACAGAGCCTTTTGAGATGACACTGGCAGCTTTCGACCCGCTCCAGGAAAACCCCAAGCGTCGGCGAAGCCACGCGCGCGGCCTCAAGCGCGAGGATGGGCTTTCGAATAGGCTTGGAAAAGCCGGTCGCGGTCAACCGCCGTGTAGCCTTGCGTGGTGGAGAGGCTCGCGTGCCCCAGAAGTTCCTGGATCACGCGAAGGTCTGCGCCGCGGCTCAAAAGGTGCGTCGCAAACGAGTGCCGCAGCGCGTGCGGCGTCGCGGTGGCGGGAAGGCCGAGATTGTTCCGGAGCCGCGCGATCAAAAGCTGCACGATGCGCGGGTTGAGCCTTCCGCCTTTCACGCCTACGAAAAGCGGACCCTGCGGCTCGAGCGGGTGCGGGCATGTTTCGAGATAGGCGGACACGGCGGATTGAGCCGCGGGCAGGACCGGGGCCAGGCGTTCGCGGC
>JBAVVQ010000452.1:0-2862 GCA_049697375.1 Rhodomicrobium sp. | reverse complement strand
CCAGTAATCCCTTGAATCTGGCGTAGGCCCCTCTTCGCCTGAAAAACTGCCGAACATCGTCGAAGTCGCCGGGCAGGAATTCGCGGGTAAATGCCAACGCCAGCGGCTTGCCAAGATCGAGCTCTTTTTTGTCGGGCACTTGGAGGAATTTACCGGTGTCGTCGATATCGTCCGGCAAAATGTCGAAATCATCGCAGAGCTCGGACTGATAATAGAGCTTGCCGGACTGCTTGCACAAAAAGGCCTGATGCTCGCCGCCGCTGGCGGCGGAGACGAATTCAAAGGCTTCATGGAGGTCCTTTAGGTTGACGCGCATGCTGATGCTTACCGATCAAGGATTATCCCTTGTATGTATCAGATACGGCAAAGTTTCAATTTGAGGCTTAAATCCAGTCGTTTCAAAAACGTTCTTTTTTACACCCGCGGCCAGAGCACCTAGTTCTTTCGGAAAACCGCGCCAGGGCGTTGCAAAACCCGTCTCATAAACAGAACTTCATCACAGCGTTCGACGGATAAGTATTAAGCCAATGGCCGATCAGCTTAAGGAGCCGGTTTCCCTTTGGTGTAACTTCCGACCCAGCTCAAAAGCCGCGCGTCCTCGTAGCGCGCTACCTTCTTGCCTCACCACCCTGCCATTCGCTGCCGTGGCGTGAAATGCATTCAACAAACTTCCGGGCAGTCTCAATGGCTTGAGCAACTCGCTCCTTCGGCAAGTCCACAGGTCCCAATTCATAATCGGCTATTTCTTTGAGGCGCGATGAGCTGAACAGAAAAGCCCTTAACTCGTGCGAAATCCGCGGGTCATCTTTTGTCAGCCTCGAGAATTCCGACTTAACCCCATCATGCGTCTTGGCAGGCTTGCCATTAGCGATCGTGATAAGACATTGTGCTGCGTGATACCCTGACAGATACGCATCACGCCCGGCCGCTTCGATAAAACCGGCCTCAAGCAGCGCCGATGCGCCTGTCGCCAACCGCCAAGCCTTGTCGAGAAACCTTGAGGCTTCAGGCGTCACAGTTCAACGCCTTCCCGACGGATCTCCCCCATGAGTGGCGTTCGTTCGTCGTAAGCCGCTAACGGATACGCAAAAGCGTTCACGACAACGCCCGTTTCGTCCACAAAATCGAGACTGGCATCCGCCAGCCTGTCGAGTTCTTGCCATCGGTTCGGTACCGATTTCAGAAACACGGCCACGTCATAGTCCGAGTCTGTCCGGGCATTCCCACGGGCGTGCGAACCGAACAGGATCACCTTGCCGAGCCGGTCACCGTACATCTCGACAAGTTTCCGGCGAAACAAGCTTCCTATTGGATCATTGCTCTTCATGGCCATAAGTCTACCCCATAAAACTACTTAACTATATTTGTTTTTTAGACTGTTTTCAATGTCTTAAACGTCCAGAGCCTGTTTAGGGTGAAGCTTTTCCCTTCATATAGCTACGCAAAAAACCCAAATGCGCATTTGCGCTAAATTGCATGTCTTATCGAATTCCTGGCCCGCGATTGGCAAGCGGATCGCCCTCAGCGACGAACGGTGTTTGTTCTTAAGGCGAAGCCTTTCCTTTGGTATAGCTCCCTACCCAGGCTAGAAATCGCGCATCCTCGTTGCGCGCCGGCTCCTTGTCCTTGGCCCAATCGATATAGGTGTTTTCCAGATAGTATTTATCCCAGCCGGGCGCGGTTTCGTAGAGGCGCTTGATCGCCTGGGATGACACCATGATGCGCCGTTCGGGGACAGCGATAGGCGTTAAAGCCGCAACAGGGGTTTTGGCCGACGTATAAAGCTTGCCAGCGCTAGCCCCCTCCCCGCGGCGCCAGAACACCACCTGATCCTGATCCTGTTCCAGCGTCAGCGCATAGTCGGGAAGATGGTTCGACTGCACTATGCTGCGCATATGCGCCGCGAAATGCTTCCTCTCCTGTTTAGAGCCGGTGCGCCGCTGCAGCTTGTCGATCGAAATCCGCCACTTGTCTTGGGCGCCGCAATGCTTGCGGCCGACCTCGTAGACACGCCGGTCGAGCGGCCGCCTGAGACGGAAATAATCCCTGCTAATCGGCAAGACTTCCGCCGCTTCGATTGCGCGGAACATCCAATCCGAAAGTTTGATATCAAGATAGCGAAGGCGTTCGGCAAAGCCCGAGCCCTTGCGGTTGTAATCGTAGCTGTCGATCAGCCCGAAATTCTGCGTCGATTTTTCGTCGCCGGTTTCGATGTTGGTTTTGATGCGGGTGCCGGCCAGACGATCGAGCGCGTGCTCGAGCCGCTCATAGACGATGCCGCCGGTGTTGCGATTGGTCGAGACCAGCAGATCATGCGTCGTTATTCGCACATACGGCCCGATCGCCTCCCCCTGATTCCGGCGGTGCATCAATTTGCTCACGCAATAGATCAGCACGTCCTTGTCGAAAATGGTGGCGAGCCCCTTTGACGACGGATGGATCTCAACGATCACCCCGTCATTCTCATAGCGCAGAATGCGCGTCTCGGGCTTGGTCGAAAGCGAAAACAAAGGATGCGCCATGGACGCCATGTCCGATCGAGGTGCTACGTCGAGGACATGGAGCACGAAAAAATCACGGACGGGATGGCGTTCAGGTAAGAGGCTCATATGGCCAAGCCTAGGCTGGCTTCGTTCTATCGCCGACCGCTTCGGTCTATCGCCGACTCCTTCGTTCGATCACCGCCCGTTTCGTACTATCGGCGCCTACTTCGTTCCTTTGGCGACCGTTTCGTTCTTTTGCCGACCGAACTTCGTACTTTCGCCGACTTCACTTCGTTCTTTTGCCGACCATATTTCGTACTTTTGCCGACGTGCGAAGATCGGATATTTCTTTGTTTTCAGCGCCTTGGATGACTTATAC
>JBAVVQ010000451.1:0-1621 GCA_049697375.1 Rhodomicrobium sp. | reverse complement strand
ATCGGCTCCATGTCTGTCAACTCGTTTTGGTATAATCCTGTTCGGAAGAGGCGATCTCCTGCTATTCTGTTGTCGAAAATTTCCAAGATACAGGTGAATAATAGAAATCTATTCCACCAGTAGCGTTCCGTAGCGCATTTCACTTCATTGTTGACGGTCAGGGATTGATTTCATGCTTTATTCGAGCCTCCGGCCGGCGGATCGCGCTTTGCGGAAGCCCAAGCGCGCGCGCCGTACCGTCGCCGGGGTTAAGGGCTTGTGTCGAGAGCCTGGGCAAGATCGTCGTAAAGGTCTCGCGCTTCTTCAAGTCCAACAGATAAGCGGAGGAGATCTCGCGGCGCCGGTGAGCCCTCGCCCTCAATGCTCGCGCGATGCTCGATGAGGCTTTCGACGCCGCCGAGCGACGTGGCGCGCTTCCACAAACCTACGCGGGCGGCGACGGCGATGGCTGCGGCTTCCCCGCCGGCGACGCGGATCGAAAGCATGCCGCCAAAGCCGCTTGTCATCTGACGGCGCGCTGTTTCGTGCCCGTTGAAGTTCGGCAGCCCCGGATAGAAAACCTTGGCGATGGCGGGGTGCGCCGAGAGCCGTTCCGCGAGTATCTGGGCTGACGCGCACTGCCAGCGCACGCGCGGGAACAGCGTTCGCATGCCTCGTTGCAAAAGCCACGCTTCGAACGTGCCGGGGATGGCGCCATTCTGCGCCTGTACAATCTTGATCCGCTGCCAGAATTCATTCGTCCGCGCGGTCGTAAGCGTGCCGATGATGGCGTCGGAATGCCCGTTCAGATATTTGGTCGCCGAATGCATGACAATATCCGCGCCAAGCGCGAGCGGCCGGGTGAGAACCGGGGTGGCGACGGTGGAATCGACCGCAAGCAGGGCTCCCGCCGAGCGAGCGGCTTCGGCGGCGGCGGCGATGTCTGAAATGGTCCAGAGCGGATTTGCGGGCGTCTCCAGCCATACGAGCCGCGTCAGGCGCGGCCTTATCGCCGCTTGCAATGCGCGAGCGTCGGTGGTGTCGGCGGTTTCGATGACCAGCCCCCAGTCAGTGGCGAATCCTGTCAGCCAGGAGCGCAATGCCCAATACATGACGCGGGGAATGACCACGTGATCCCCGGGCCTCAACGCCAGGAACAGGCTCGTGGCGGCCGCCATGCCGGACGCAAATAAAATCGTCTCTGCGCCCCCCTCCAGCGCAGTCAGCGTCCGTGCCGCGCTGTCGAAGGTGGCGTTGTCGGGCCTCCCATAGGCTCTGCCGCGGCGGTAGAGATTATCGGGGTCGCGAAGGTAGGTGGAGGAGGGATACAAAGGGGGTGTGATCGCGCCGGTCGACTCGTCTTCGCGGCCAAGCGCCGTTGCGGCCAAGGTCTCGGGACGCCACTTGGTATTCATTGAAAAACCTGCTGTTTTCTCGATTTTAGGCTCTGCCGCCAAAGGCTGAAAAGGATAAGCGCCCCAAGTCTGAGCGGCGACGAAAGGAGGCGGCCGTGCGAGTCCCTCACGACATTCAACATAGTGTGACATGTTATTTTCCGTGTATGATTGCCTGTGTCGCTGTAATTTTGGAGATTTCATCATCATATATTTGGAAGGAGTGGATTATCGGCTTAGCTTTAGTG
>JBAVVQ010000450.1:0-2095 GCA_049697375.1 Rhodomicrobium sp. | reverse complement strand
TTCGGGCGGCTATTGCTTCCAGCCGATCCATATCTTCGAGGCGGGGACGGGCAAACCCGTGCTATCGCTGCTGCGTCCGGGAAAGAGACCGTCGGGCGAGGAGGCGGCGCAAGTTTTGCGGCACGTCATTGCCCGCATCCGGAAAAACTGGCCGAGGGTGGAGATCACGGTCCGCGGCGATAGCCACTATGCTGCGCCAGAAGTACTTGACCTCCTTGAAGAAAAACGCTGCGGCTACATCCTCGGCCTTTCAACCAACGCCCGCCTGGCGCCAATGGCGCAGCCCTGGGCCGAGGACGCCGCCACACGCCGGGCGCTGTCGAAAAAGGAAAAGGTGCGGCGGTTCCATCAGGCCGCCTACCAAGCAGGAAGCTGGTCGAAATCGCGCAAGATCATAGCCCGCGCCGAGGCCACCGATATGGGCAGCGACGTGCGCTTCGTTGTGACGAACCTGCCCGGCGCGGCGAGGGTGCTCTACGATAAGGTTTACTGCGCGCGCGGGCGCATGGAGAACATGATCAAGGACATGAAGCTCTATACCCGCTCGGACCGGACCTCCTGCCACCGCTGGGAAGCAAACCAGTTCCGTCTCTTCCTGCATATGGCCGCCTATTGGCTGCTGATATCGCTGCGGGCGGCGGCTCCCCGGCGCTCGCTATGGCGTACGGCGACTTTTGAAACTCTCCGGCGCACTTTCCTCAAAATCGCCGTGAGGGTGGAAGAACTCAAAAGCCGCATCAAGGTCGCCTTCCCATCAACCTATCCGCACGCGCGGGTGCTCGCGCTCCTTGCCGGGACGATTACGGCTCGCAGTCCATGAGCCTTGCGGCATGCGCCGCTTGACCCCCGATCCCAAACTCTAAACCCGTCGAAAAGTGCTCGCATGAACCCGCCGTCAAACCGGTCGATGGTGCATGCCAGAGGGGGGAATAGCCAAGCCAGGTGAATAATTGAGGCTAGAGGTTCATCAAGCGTTGCGTCACCTTCGACTTGCAACTACGCATATTGCAATTGCGAAATGTTTGTTGCGTTGCAAACACGCTTCCGGAAGCAATTAAGTTTATTCCTTGCGTGCAAGGGCGCTACGGCGCTTTGAGCAGAGCCTCTCTCCAAGCCGTTGAACCGGAGAAAGTCGAATTAAAACCCGCGGTAGCCATCAAGAAATCGGTGACACCCGAGTACATCATTTGCCTCGAAGACGGCCAAAAGTTCAAATCCCTCAAGCGGCACTTAAAGACCCACTACGACATGTCCCCGGAAGACTACCGGGATACTGATGGCCATGGGCGTCTGGCTGCATCTCACCGAAATGCATGAACACGAGCATGAGCATGCGCCCCTGGAGCATTCACACAGCCATATCCACGACGCGCACCATCAGCACGAGCACGGCCCGGGAGACCCGACCGACGAGCCCCATGCCCATTGGCATCGCCATGTGCGTTTGCGCCACAAGCATGCGCATGTGCCCGACATGCACCATACGCACCGGCATTGAAGCATCTGATCTTGGATGCGCCGCGTCTTTCCCCACCGAGACGCGACTTTCCGAGCGGGGCTGCTCATGTGCGGAGCCGTAGGGTCGCGCGGGCGTCGGATGCGCCGTCAAAGGACGCGCTGCGGGGGATTTGCGGGGCGATGCTAAGCGCGCCCCGGACTGCGCCCTGCCCGTGCCCGGTGACGGCCATACACATGCGGAGCATGCCGCAGAGGGTGCGCGTGCGCATAAATGTTTGTACTACGTGTCTTCGCGCGTAGGGGATGTCGCGGGACGCCGGCTCCTCCGACCTTTACGTATCGCGCTCTTTTTCTTTGTGAGCCACGACGTGGATTCAAGCTCGATCCATTTCAAGGCGTCTTCTTCCGTATAAAAGCCCTCGGGGTGCTCGGTGGGGCCTTTGTCAGGGGTATAGAGCACATACCAGGCAGAGCCGTCTTTCAATTGGATCGGGCGAAACTTCGCTTTGCGAGGCATTCAAAAAAGCTCCATATCGGCAATCCGGCAACGGCGCGCGGAAGTAGCTGCGATTTTGTGCGGAGATGTTTGGTTGAACGTGAGCCGGTGAAGCTGCAGCAGCTTCGCGCTTAGGATGCC
>JBAVVQ010000449.1:0-5172 GCA_049697375.1 Rhodomicrobium sp. | reverse complement strand
GGAGATTTGCCACCGAATCCGAGCCACGCAGCCGTGTGCAAGAGACCCTGTCGTTGCCGCCGTGGTCCGCGAAGAGCCGGCAAAGCGGAAATGAGCGCTCTCAAAACCCGCTACAGCGCCACGATCGATGCCGCCGTCAGCCAGGCGAGGGCCATGCAGGAGCGCGTCACTGTCGAAACGCAGGACGGCGGAGAAGCTTACGCCTATCCTCATCAGCGGGGCATTGCATGGGGCGTCGAGGCGTAATCAGCGTGGACGCGTTTGCGGGCTTCCCGGGCTTGCAAGTGAAGCATTTGATACGCCAATATATGCGCACGATGACAGCGCACAGAAACCTCCCGCCAAAAGATCGTCTCACGCCTCAAGGCGGAAGGCTGGCAGGAGGAACACGGCGGAGAGCATGACAAGTTCAAGCATCCGGAGCGCAAAGGACGCATCATCGTCCCGCGTCATCGAACGTTTTCGCCTGGCGTAGCTCGCCAGATAGCGAAGCAGGCAGGATGGAATAGTTGAACATGGCAAAAACGCGCTTCGTTGTGGTGATCGATGGCAAGCCCGGCGCTTTCGGTCTTTGGGTGCCTGATATGCCCGGCTGCACCTCAATGGGCGAAACCGTTGACGAGGCTCTGCGGAACGCACAAGAGGCACTGCGCATGTGGGCCGAGGATGCCATCGCGGATGGTGAATCTGTGCCAGCGCCACGAATCTTTGAGGAAATCGCGAGGGACTCCGAAGTGGCCGAAGATCTAAAACGGGGCGCCGTTTTGGCTATTGTGCCGCTTCTCATGGAAACCGGCCGGTCGGTTAAAGCAAACCTCTCGCTTGACGCATGGCTTCTCGCCGCCATCGATGAAGCCGCCAGCGCTCGTGGTCTCACAAGGTCCGCGTTCCTGTCGAGCGCAGCAAGAGAGAAGATCGCCGCCGAAGAGTGAGAGCATGATCACCCAGGAAGCCTATCGAGCGCGCCATCGCGTGAAACTGGCTGATAATGCCGACGCCGGCCGCCGTCGAAGCGCCAACGCCTCGGAATGTGCATTTGTACGCAACGATGGCAATCACAAGCTTGCAAACCGATACACGTCGCTCTGCCCAGGCTACGTGGATTCCTTGGATGACGGAAGCCACGACGTTGAAGCGAGCGGGCCTCCGCGTTAGCGTGAGCCCCAGTTTCGATTCGGCTTCGTGGAGGGCGTCGTGGACAAGAGCGTGGCTTCGGAAAACTCTGGGAATGGCATCGCGCAGACTGCAAAGGATCAGTTGCGGTCTTTCGTCGAGCGCATAGAGCGTTTGGAGGAGGAGAAGGCCGCGCTGGCGGGCGACATCCGTGAGCTTTATGCTCAGGCGAAATCGACAGGCTTCGACACGAAGGCGCTTCGCACCGTTATTCGCCTTCGCAAGCAGGAGGCCTCGGAGCGTCGCGATCAAGAGGCTGTTTTGGCAACGTATATGCACGCTCTAGGGATGCTCGAAGCGGATTAGCGCCAAGCATCGACGCGCGGAGGCGCCGCTGCTGGCGGGTAAAGCCTCACCAGCGGGGCGCAGCGTTAAGCCATATGCTTCTTGCACTCCTTGGCGCAAGCGGCGCAGCTCTCTGCGCAGGCTTTGCAGGTCGCATGCTCATTTTCATGCCTTCTGCATTCCTTTTCACAATCCAGGCACATCGCGTGAGCGATCTTCGTGAACTCGGCTAAGTATTCGGAATTGGCCGAGGCCAGCCGCGCGAGCGCTTCGCAGATCGCGCTCATCTGGTATACGCTTTTGGCGCAAGGGGCCAGCGACGTGTCGCCCTGGGTGAGAAGCTGGAGACAGTGGCTCAGGCAGGCATCGCTCGAAGAGACGCAGTGTCTTGCAGCTTCGCTTAGCGCAATGTGGGCGGAAGCGGCATGCTCGTGCTGATGCTCCTCGGCGAAGACCTTGTCCGTCGCCATGACCAGAGATGCGCCGCCGATAGCGGCGCCGAGAACGCTCCTGCGGTTCATGGAACTCTCCCTATAATATCAGTTTGCATGAGATGGCGGTGACCGTCGATTTGCAGGGCTGTCACGCTGGATGAGTCGCTAATGACGCTTGCATCAGCGGGTGGCGGCGGTGTTGCGCGCCTCTGCCGAGGCCACCACCGACATGCGTCTCTGACGAATGAACGCCACCGCGGCGCCTTTGAAGACATTCGCCTCGTAAAGAGCTTCGATTTGCAGCCCGTGGTCAAACTGCTCGGCCGCGAGCGCGCTTGGGGATGACATCAGGAAGCCCATCTTCGGAAACACCTCCGGGCGCGCCTGCTCGCCGGACATTTCGAGATAGCTGAGCGACTTATCCGCGAGCAGGAGATTGGTTGGAATCGGTTCCAACTCCATGTCGTCATCCTGCTCCTCGCCTTCTTCCTGAATTTTCGCTTCAAGTTCCTTCACTTGCGCGCTAAGCGCTTCCGGCGGCGACGGGGCGGGCGCAGGTTTGGCCTGAGACAGGGCTGCAGATTTGCCCTCCGCCGCTTCGGCCGGGGCGGCTTCCTCCGGAAGGGTCAGGCTTGCCCGCTGCAGAACGGGCTTATCCGTGGGAGTGAAGTTGGCAAGCATCGTGCCCGAAGCCTGTTTATGCGTGACAACCCACGGGAGCTCGTTTCCGGCGGCCTGCCATTTCGCCAGCGCAATGCGGGAATCCGCCGGGGTCAAGGGCCGGCCGTCATCCGGAACGTGACGCGAATGTCCATTTGGGAAAACCAAGGCCAGTTCCGTGCGCGATATTCCGGGCCAGTGGCGTACATTGCCGGTATCGACGTGCACGAAGGGCAGCCCCGAAGTAGGATAAAAGCCGACGCCGCCGCGTTCTTTGGCGAGCCCCGCATAGCGAAGCTGCTTCAACGGAACGTCAGGAAACACGAGGTCCGCCGCCTGGCCGGTGATATGGCGGCTGTTCTTCGCCTGGCCGCCGGACGTCCGCCGGAGCATTTCGTTGGTGGCCGGTGAGCGATATCCGCAAACGAGGTGCACGGGCTCTTTCGAGCCAAGCTGTTCATGCAGTTCCCAGATGGTGTCGATCAGGGCGGGGTCCATCTTGGTTTCCTGGTTCCGCCGCCAGTCCCGCATGAAGTGATTGAGCTCCTGCAATCCCTCCAGGACGTATTTTCCATTCCGCTTGAAGGTGACGGTGATCGTCTCCTGCGTATGGATATTGTACATCGAGATCGTACGATCCTCGGCCGACGAAGGAGTGGTCAGCATTATGAAGACCGTTACGCACACGCCTACTACTCGGGCCAGCTCACGGCCCGGGACGCCGAACAGTACTGATTTCACAATTGAACCCTTTGGTACGCCGCGAAGAGCCCAATTTGCTCTAATGCGATGCCGCATAAGAGAAAAACGCGGGACTACACGCTTACGTAGGTAACCTGGAGCGGTTAACAAATCGTTAGGCGCGAATTGCGAGAAAAACATGGCGTGGCTCTCTTTGGCATGACATTTTTGCATCGCACAAACAAAACGCTGAGATAGCTGGGAAAAGTCCGTTGACTGTGGACAAAAGTGGACAGTGAAAAAGTGGCGACGCAAGAATCCAAACTTAAACAAAACGTTAAATGCGCCACTCATATTCCGGATAATCGGTGATTTAGCGGCGCTTTGCGTAGCCGTGGCTGTTGACCGATCGGCGCAAATAGCCAAATCCATAGCTCAACGGAACTCGGAAGAAGGACGCCGCGGATGAGAGGGCCTTTTCATGTGTCAGGGGCGGAGCCGGTCAATGCGCTCGAAGCAGGCGGCGGATTTCTCGATGTGACGCCGCGTCCAGCGGAGACTCTGCCGGGTTGGAATTTGGCCGATCTTTATCCGGATGGCGGCGCGCAGCTTCATGCTGACGTCGAACGTGCGGCCCGCGGCGCGGCCGAGTTCCGCGAAACCTACGCGTCGAAGCTCGACGCGCTCGCGCGCGCGAACCCGGCGGAGCTTGCAAGGGCGATCGCCGCCTATGAGGCTCAATCCGACCTAATGGGCCGCATCGGCTCCTACGCCTATCTGAATTATGTGACCAACACGTCGGACCCGGCCCGCGCTAAGCTTTTCGGCGACGCCCAGGACAAACTCACGAGCGTTAGCACCCAGCTTCTTTTCTTCGAGCTGGAGTTGAACCGGATCGACGACGCCGCCATGGACGCGGCTCTTAAGGAACCGGCGCTGGCGTATTACAAGCCTTGGTTCACGGATCTTCGGAAAGAGCGGCCTTATCAGCTCTCCGACGAGATCGAGAGGCTGTTCCACGAAAAGGCCATGACGGGCCCAGCCGCCTGGAGCCGTCTCTTCAACGAGACTTTGACGAGCCTCAGATTCGAGGTGGACGGCGAAACGCTCACCCTTGAGCCAGCGCTCAATCTTTTAAGCGATTCAAATCCCGAGAAGCGGGCCGCCGCCGCCGACGCGCTCGCCAAGGTGCTCAAAGGCAACGTGCGGCTGTTCACCCTCATCATGAACACGCTTGCAAAGGACAAAGAGATCTCGGATCGCTGGCGCGGCTTTCCCGATGTGGCGTCTTCCCGGCATCTGGCCAACCGCGTCGAGCCCGAGGTGGTCGATGCTCTTGTGAAGGCGGTGCGCGACAGCTATCCACGCCTCTCTCACCGCTATTATGCGCTTAAAGCGAAATGGCTGCGCATGGATAAGCTCAACTCTTGGGATCGCAACGCCCCGATCAGCCGCGAGCCCGAGCCTGTCATCGAGTGGAAGGACGCGCGCAGCACCGTCATCGAGGCCTACCACCGCTTTTCACCGCGCATGGCGGAGATCGCGGACGGCTTCTTCGGGAAGAACTGGATCGACGCGCCCGTGCGCGAAGGCAAGTCTCCCGGCGCGTTCTCTCATCCGACCGTGCCGTCGGCGCATCCCTACATCATGATGAATTACATCGGGAAACCTCGGGATGTCATGACGCTTGCCCACGAGCTCGGGCACGGTGTGCATCAAGTGCTCGCCAATGCGCAAGGCGCGCTGATGGCTTACACGCCGCTGACACTGGCCGAGACCGCAAGCGTGTTCGGCGAGATGCTGACCTTCAAGGCGCTCCTCAATCAGACCCAAAATCCTCGCGAGAAGAAGGCGCTGCTCGCCCAGAAGGTCTAGGACAAGATCAACACCGTCGTCCTGCAGATCGCCTTTTATCAGTTCGAGCGCATGGTGCATCAAG
>JBAVVQ010000448.1:0-7847 GCA_049697375.1 Rhodomicrobium sp. | reverse complement strand
GTACGAATCTGAGCGGGAGCGATGGACGATCACCCGCTTATTCCAATCGGTACGTGTTGTTTAAGACGCGCCGAAGGCCGCAATTCGATCGCGCAGAACCAAGCTTCCAACGGCAGGGCTGAATCTTGAGCACCCAATCCGAGACTTCGTTCAAGGCGAGTGTCGCTTGCGCCCTGCCTTCTGTCCCGCCTTTTTGACTTCGCGCACAATCTTCTCAGCTGCGTCGCCGAGGTTGTCCGCAGGGATGACCTGAAGACCCGACTTCTTGATGATCTCCTTGCCAAGCTCGACGTTCGTGCCTTCGAGCCTCACCACGAGCGGAACCTTTAGGCTCATCTCGCGCGCTGCCGCGATAATGCCTTCCGCGATAATGTCGCAGCGCAAGATGCCGCCGAAGATGTTGACGAGAATGCCCTTAACATTCGGGTCTGAGAGAATGATCTTGAAACCTTCGGACACCTTCTCCTTCGATGCGCCGCCGCCCACGTCGAGGAAGTTTGCGGGCTCCGCGCCGTAAAGCTTGATGATATCCATTGTCGCCATGGCGAGCCCGGCGCCGTTCACCAAGCAGCCGATATTGCCGTCGAGCTTCACATAGGAAAGATCGTAGCGGGACGCCAAAACTTCCGCCGGGTCTTCTTCGTCAAGATCACGCTGCCCCATAATATCGGGATGACGGTAAAGAGCGTTGCCATCGAAGTTCAGTTTCGCGTCGAGGCAAACGAGGTCGCCCTTTTCGGTCACGATGAGCGGGTTGATCTCAAGAAGGCTCATGTCCTTCTCGGTGAACGCCCTGTAGAGATTCTTGATCAGGTTCACGCATTGCTTGATCTGGCCATCCTTCAGCCCGAGCGCAAAAGCGACCTCGCGGCCGTGAAATTGCGAGTAGCCGGTCGCCGGGTCGATGTGGACCGTGAAAATCTTCTCAGGCGTCTTCCGAGCCACTTCCTCGATGTTCATGCCGCCTTCCGTCGAAGCAATGATCGCGACGCGAGATGTGATGCGGTCGATCAAGAACGAAAGATAGAGCTCGCGGGCAATGGCGGCGCCCTCTTCGATCAGGAGCCGCTTCACGACGCGGCCTGCCGGTCCGGTTTGCGCCGTCACAAGCGTATTCGTCAGCATCTGGTCGGCGAAAAGCCGGACATCGTCCATGGATTTCGCAATCCGCACGCCGCCTTTGTCACCGGCCTCGCGCTCTTTGAAGCGACCCTTTCCGCGTCCGCCAGCATGAATCTGCGCTTTCACCACCGTGACGGGGCCTCCCAACTCCTTCGCGACCGAAACGGCTTCCTCTGGCGCGAAAGCCACATGGCCCCGTGGAACGGGAACACCAAAATCTCTGAGGATCGCTTTCGCCTGATATTCATGCACATTCATGGGACAGCTCTTATCGTGAGGGAGAAGGCCAAGATTGTAATTGGGGAAAAAAGAGGCCGCCGGTGACGGCGGCTCTAAAGCTACGCTGAGGGTTGCTGGAGACCGGGCGCGATGCGCACGCAGGCTTCGACAAGATTCTGGACCGCTTCCACGGAGCGCTTGAAGTCCAGCCGCTCGTGGGCGTTGAGATCAATCTCGATCACCCGCTCCATGCCCTTGGCCCCGATGATGCAGGGGACGCCGATGTAAAGACCCTTCACGCCGTACTCGCCCGTGAGGTAGGCCGCGCAGGGCAAGACGCGCTTTTTATCCTTGAGGTAGGACTCCGCCATCGCGATAGCCGAAGCGGCAGGCGCGTAAAACGCTGAACCTGTCTTCAGGAGCTTAACAACCTCAGCGCCGCCGTCGCGGGTCCGCTGCACGATCTCGTTCAGCCGTTCGTGCGTGATCCAGCGCATCTTGACGAGGTCAGGGAGAGGAATGCCCGCAACGGTCGTGTAGCGTAGCAGCGGCACCATTGTATCGCCATGTCCGCCGAGCACGAACGCCGTCACATCCTCGACGGACACATCGAATTCGCGTGCAAGGAAATAACGGAAGCGCGCGCCGTCGAGCACGCCCGCCATGCCGACGACCTGGTTTTTCGGCAAGCCAGTCACGCGCTGGAGCGCCCACGCCATGGCGTCGAGCGGGTTTGTGATGCAGATGACGAAAGTGTTTGGCGCATATTTCTTGATGCCTGCGCCGACCTGCTCCATCACCTTCAGGTTGATTTCGAGAAGATCGTCGCGGCTCATGCCCGGCTTGCGCGGTACGCCAGCGGTTACGATCACAACATCCGCGCCCTTGATGTCGGCGTAGTCGTTCACGCCGGTGAATGCGCTATCAAAGCTATCAACCGGCGATGATTCAGCGATATCGAGCGCCTTTCCCTGGGGCAAGCCCTCCATGATGTCGAACAGCACCACATCGCCTAGCTCTTTGAGGCCGATCAGATGGGCCAGAGTTCCGCCGATCATTCCCGATCCGATGAGTGCGATTTTGGCCCTTGCCATGCCGTCCTCCTAAGTGATGGTGCTTGCGTTCCCAGCGCTCGCTTTGGGTACTCGCATTTCCGCTGCGCTGCAATATGCAGGAGTTTACCATCCCGCGTGCGCGATCATAAGCGGAATTACGTCGCGCCCCCGCTTGCTTTTCGAGAAGTCGCCTCCTCCAAAAGTTTAGATCGCAGATCCCGGCTCGCAGCGGGAAGAGCGTGACGTCTGAAACAGCGCATCTCAAGGGAAGCGAGGGGCTCGGACGCCTTGAACTTCCGCAGGTCGAAAAATCGAGCGTCACCTGCGTCGGCGGCATGCTCGGGGCGCCCGCTTGAACCCTCATCTTTCAAGCAGGAGAGCACCGGCCGGTCATGGACCGTAAATTCCGCTGGAACCCCCGGATCAAAGTTCGCATCTTCAGAACCGGGGCCACAGACGGCGGACCGGAAGGTTATTGGATCGCGTGGAGGTCGTTATAATTCGGGAAGCGCTGCAAAATCTTATCGTAACGGGTCGGCTCAAGGTAGGGCAGCACCCGCTTTATGATAAAGTTCACAATCGGAGATGCGTGCCGGACATAGAGATCAAGCGGGACAAGCTCCTGCCGCAGGCGATATTTCGGCTCATAATTGAGAGCGGTGGAACACCACCATTTGTATTTGTTGGCGATCGTCCATACCAGGACATCGCGCGAAACGACATGATAGAGGTGAAGATCGAAAGCGACTTTATAATCGAAGCCGAGATACTCCGAACAAATCGAGTCTCCGTGGATCAGGCAATAATTGAAGGCGACGATCTTTCCATCGAGAAGCCACAAGAAAAACAGGGCTTTGTCCGGCATGTCCTGGCCGACCTTGCAGAAATATTCCGGCGTCGCCTTCTCAAACTTAAGGCTCGATTTCTCCCAAACCGACAGATAAAGGGGATAGACGTCGTTTATATAGGGGGTGATGTCGGAGACGATGCGCATCTCAAGGGTCGCCCGCTGATCCGACTCCTTGAATTTCCGCCGCAGCTGCGAGCGCGTGTTCCGGCTGAGTGTGCCGAGGTAGTCGTCGTAATTCCTGAAATCATCCAGCCTGAGCCGCGTCATCGGCATGCTCGGAATTCGGGTAAAATCGCTCTTCTTTAGACAGGCGAGCGCTGGACGATCCACGCGGGGAAATTCCTTGAAGACGAGCATCCTGGATTTCAAGCGGCGCGCCTGCTTAAATATGCCCGCGGCTAGGCTCTTCGCTACGAGAAGGCGGGACATTGCGTCCCGGGCATCGAGATGCCCTTCGCCTCCGGCATTGCCCACCATCAAAGTCCGCATTTTCAGAAATCGCGGCCAAAGGCGCCGGATAGGAGCAACTACTTTCATGATTTCCGGGCTTGTCCCCGCAAGCATGTCTTGATCGTTGATAAAGAACGGCTGAATGGCGCGGATTTCGCCGGCTTCGTTCTTCAGGGCGAAATAGCCGTAGTCGAAGCCCTGATCGATCGTATCTTCGACGATCTCATAATAACGGCTATCTTTGCGCTCGTTTGCGAAGGCCAACGGCCAGCGCGAGCAGCGTTCGAGTTCCGCTCTTGAAATGATTTCCATGTGCAGGAGGCTGCCGGCCTGCTCTTCCGCAACCGCAAAGTCCTGCGGCATGAGCAAGACTGCGTCGCCTTCCGCAGCCTGAGTTCCCTGTAGCATTGCGCCCCTTCCCCAAGATAGGCATGTGATATCGTCTCCATGGATTCTGCTGCCTATGCAAGCTTTCAGGCGTATTCATGATCAAGGCTTGCCAATAAGTTTGCATGCCCAGGGGCACGTCCGGCGCCCTTTTAGCTTTTCCTTGACGGCGGACGATTGCTTCGCCAAGCGTGTTATTAGATTGCGCGCTTGTCTGATCTCTGCGGGAGACCTATCTCTGCCTGGGGCTTTTGCAGACAGTGGCAGGCAAGCTCTATATTCTCACGCATTCAGCTGTCCCATAGAATTATCCGGGTGACATACGCATGGCCATCTCGCTCTTCGGCGGCTCCGCCGCGAAAAAAAATGAAAATGCGAGCGATCTGATCAAGGATACGACGACTCAAACTTTCGTGGCCGATGTCATCAATGCGTCGCGGAAAGTGCCCGTGATCGTTGACTTCTGGGCGCCGTGGTGCGGACCCTGCAAGCAGCTCACCCCGGTCCTCGAGAAGCTCGTCAAGGCGGCGAAGGGCCCAGTCCGCCTTGTGAAGATGAATACCGACGAATATCCGGACGTGGCGGCGCAACTGGGCGTCCAGTCGATCCCCGCCGTGTTCGCCTTCAAGAACGGTCAGCCCGTCGACGGCTTCATGGGCGCCTTGCCGGAAAGCCAGGTGCGCGCCTTCATCCAGCGCGTGGCGGGCTCGGCCGAGGGGGGCGAAGCTGGGCTTGAAGACGCGCAGGCGGCTTTTGCCGCGGGCGATGTGAGCGGCGCCGCGGCGCAGTTCGCGGCGATTTTGCAGGCCGATCCGGAGAATGCGGACGCCATCGCGGGGCTTGCGAAATGCTATATTCAAACGGGGGATCTGGATAGAGCGGAGCAGACGCTCGCCCTTGTCCCACCCGCGAAGCAGACTTCCGACAGCTATCGCAGCGCAAAGGCGGCGCTGGATCTTGCGAAAAAGGCCGGGACGAAGTCGGATATCAAAGGCTTGGAGCAAGCTGTCGCCGCCAATCCGCGCGATTGGGACGCACGGTTCAAGCTCGCCATCGCGCTGAACGCGAAGGGCCAGCGGCGCGGAGCCATGGATCATTTGTTTGAAATCGTGCGGAAGGACCGGGCCTGGAACGACGATGCGGCGAGAAAGCAGCTCGTCGAGTTTTTCGATGCCTGGGGACCGAAAGATCCGCTGACGCTGGAGGGGCGGCAACGTCTCTCTTCGCTCCTATTTGCTTGACGCCCGTTTTCGCTGGAGGAGGCGCATTTGGGGATCACGGACAGATATCGATCGCTGGCCGATCTTCCAGCGCAATTGCCGGTGTTCCCGCTTCAGGGCTGCATCCTGCTTCCGCGCTCGAACCTGCCTCTGAACATTTTCGAGCCACGCTATTTGAGCATGGTGGACGATATTATCGCGGGCAACCGCATTATCGGCATCGTGCAGCCGCTCGGCGCCGAGGAAGAGTCGCCCGCGTCGAAAGGGCATCCGCTTCGTCAAACCGGCTGCGCGGGGAGGCTTTCGGCTTTTTCCGAAACCGAGGATGGGCGCCTCCTTATTACCCTGACTGGCATCTGCCGCTTCGACCTCGCTGGCGAGACGAGGACAGCCAAGCCATATCGCATTTGCGACGCGAACTTCGCTCCGTATCAGCAGGATCTGGTGCGCGGATACGGTCAGAACGCCGTGGACTGGCCCCGTTTTCTGCAGGTCTTGAAGAATTATCTCGACGCTCGCGATATGACGGCGGACTGGGACAGCATCCAGCGCTCTCCCACCGAGCTTTTGATCAACACGATTTCCATGATCAGCCCTTATGGACCTGAAGAAAAGCAAGCTTTGCTTGAAGCCCCCGACTTGAAGGCGCGTTCAGAGGTGCTCATGGCGCTGGCGGAGATGGAGATCGCGGCGCCGCCCGGTTCCGGGCCTGGGACAAGCCTTCACTAGCCGCGTGGACCTGCCAAAACAGCTTCTGGAATTCCCATTACCACTCAGGCACATTCATAAAAAAGGTTCAGCGCAATGGACGCCTCCGAGACGAAAGACGAGATCGACCCGCTCCTCCTCGAGATCCTGGTGTGCCCGGTAACAAAGCAGCCGCTCACTTACGACAAGGAAGCCCAGGAGCTTGTCAGCAAGGCCGCCGGGCTCGCCTATCCTGTCCGAAAGGGCATTCCGATCATGCTCCCCGAAGAAGCGCGCAAGCTTGGCGACGAGGCGCAGCAGACCGGCGCAGCCTAAACAGGGTCGCCCCTGAGCAGCTTGGGAACATCGCCTGTCAACCCGGCCGCCTCCTTCATGAAGAAGTTCTTGAGCCGCGAAAGCCTGTCCACGGAGCGAAGGCCCGTGCTGCGCAGCATGCGAAGCGCCATGCTGTCATTTGAAAACAGCGTGGTGATCGCAACCGCCGTGAAGGCGGATGTTGTGCTGTCGAAGCGCCGCCAGCGTTCATAGCGCTTGAGAACGCTCAAGCCGCCGATGTCGAGTCCAAGCCGGGCGGCGTCGATCAAGGTTTCGGCGAGCGCGGCAACGTCTTTCAAGCCGTGGTTCAAGCCCTGTCCCGCGATCCAATGAAGGCCATGCGCGGCGTCGCCCACGAGCACAAAGCGAGGGCGGACAAAATCGCGCGCGAGCGTCGTCGTCAAAGGAAAGGTTTTCGGCCCCGACAGAAGTGTAAGCGCGCCCAGTTCCGGGCCGAAACGGCGCGACAGTTCGGCGAGCATCGTCTCCCGGTCCTGGCCGAGGATTTGTTTCGCCACGCGCGCCTCTTCGGTCCAGACGACGGAGACGCGGTTCCCGGTCATGGGCAGGATGGCGAAGGGTCCGGCTGGCAGAAAATGCTGACGCGCCACGCCTTCGTGAGGGATTTCGATTCCAACTGTCGCCACGATGCCGACCTTGTCCGAGGACCAGGCCGTGGTCCTGATGCCGGCCATGGCGCGGAGTTCCGAGTTCTGTCCGTCCGCTGCGACAAGGACCTTCGCATCGAGCGTGGCCCCGGAGCGGAGCTTGATTTCAACCGTCTGGTCTTCTGTTTCAAAGCTCGAAACGCTGTCCGGGGCGAAGACGCGGACATTCTCAGCGCCTTCCAGCGAGGCGATCAGGGCGCGAAGCAGATGCGCGTTCTCGATAACGTAGGCGGTTGGCTCGCCGCCCGGCGTCTGCTCGGAATCAAGGTTGATGAGGCTTGGCCGGACCGGCGCGTCGAGGCTCGAGTCCGTGAGCTCGATCCGGCGCATCGGCTCCGCCATTCCTTCGACCGCGGGCCAAACTCCGATCACCTCCAGCATCGCCTTGACGGATGCCGTCAGCGCCACTGTCCGGCCGTCTGCGATCACATCGCCAGGGCGCGGCAAGGCGCGCTGTTCGACGATCGCGATGGAGAATGCGCCGGGCGCCTCGGCGGAGAGTGCGCGCGCCAGCGCGAGGCCGACAAAGCTTCCGCCGCAAATGACAATGTCGAATCGGGTTTTTTCATTTTCGCTCACGGCCACCCTCTTTCTTCCCGCTTCCCTGTCGCTTGACAGGTCAATCTAAGCGACCGTTATGTCGGTGTATAGCTGGAGAAGCGCAAATGGCCGCTGTCGAAGAACTTCTGTCCACTCTCGATCTGGAGCAGTTGGAGCACAATCTGTTCCGCGGCCGCAGCCCGCAAAACGGCTGGCAGCGCGTGTTCGGCGGCCAGGTCGTTGGCCAGGCGCTTGTCGCAGCCGGCCGCACGGTTGAAGCGCAGGACAGGCTCGCGCACTCGCTTCACGCTTA
>JBAVVQ010000447.1:0-3068 GCA_049697375.1 Rhodomicrobium sp. | reverse complement strand
TCCATCGTCGAGGCCGGCCGCCGAGGCGTATTCCCGAGCTGCGCATTCGGCATTCAACTCAAGGACGGTTCGCCTCTCGCTGTCCGAAGCCGTCACGACGAGCTTTCGATCCGTAGGCTGGAAATTATCGTGCTTGAAGGTGCGCACAACGCAATCGGTCTCTATAAGAAGGAGAAGGGCCGCCTCATGATGGACTTCTCCATTATGAAGGAGCGCAGTCCTTGTAAAAAGCAGATTGTCACCGGCCGAGCCGCCGACAAGCGGGATATCGTTGAGGGCCAAACCAAGAGCAGACACGATCATTTCCTCGGTGTTGGACAGCCCGTCGATGAAGCTGAGGGCGAACCTGTTGCGCTTTTGTCCTGCGGACGCCCGATCAAGCTGCGCGCGAAGACTGCGGACAATCTCAATCGCCCGCTCGATCGACAAACCGTGGATGTCTTGGAGGACCTGGCTGACGACCCGAAATCCTTTCCTCGGAAAAGCCAACGCCAGGATGCCAACCTCGCTGAAGTGATCCGGAGAGATCTGCCCCGAGGTGGTACAGCCTGCGACAGGGATCCCGGCGAATTCGTGTGAAAGAGCGCGAGACATGGCGCTCGCCGGACGGGACGGTGAAAAGAAGACGAGAAGCTGGCCGATCTCAGAACGATTGAGAGCCGCTGCTATCGAGGCGACCGCTGCGTCGATGGAAGGCTCTTCGGACCACGCCACTTGCACGCCGCAAGCATGAGATTTGCGCCGGGCGAGGCCGATCGATACGCTCTCCAAAGTCTTCTCCTCCATCGCGGCGCCTCTTCCGGCGCCTGCTTTCTTTTTTGACCGTACCGCAAAAGCGATTGCGACCGAAAGTACAATACCGGAGTTGATACTTGTCAAATTACGATTAGCCACAGCCGCGATAAGCGACGAAACGAATAGACGAAACGAACATAAGGGCTACCCGGCGGTCATGCCGCCCAGTGCCTGCTGCGGCTTTCCAATGGCCGAAAATCGAAATCAGGGAAGGAAACGGTGATGCTTCAACAAGCAATCGAGTCTATCAAAGGGAAAGTCGTCTGGCGCACCCGCTACGACAACTTCATTGGCGGCGCTTGGGTGCCTCCAAAAGGTGGAGAATACTTCGTCAATTCGAGTCCCATTACTGGCAAGCCCATCGCGGAGATTGCGCGCGGCCGGGCAGGCGACATCGAGCTTGCTCTTGATGCAGCACATCGGGCGAAGGATGGATGGGGCCGCGCCTCTCCTGCCGAACGCGCCGCCGTCCTCAACAAGATTGCCGACCGGATGGAGCAGAACCTCAACATTCTCGCTCTTGCCGAGACAATCGATAATGGCAAGCCGATCCGCGAAACGACCGCGGCCGACATACCGCTCGCCATCGACCACTTCCGGTACTTTGCCTCCTGCATCCGGGCGGAGGAAGGCGCGCTCTCCGAGATCGATCACGACACGGTCGCCTATCATTTTCATGAGCCATTGGGCGTGGTCGGGCAAATCATCCCCTGGAACTTCCCGATCCTGATGGCGTGCTGGAAGCTTGCTCCCGCCATCGCCGCGGGCAACTGCGTCGTGATGAAGCCCGCCGAGCAGACGCCGATGAGCATCATGGTCATGATGGATCTCATCAAAGACATCGTACCCCCCGGCGTCATCAATATCGTGAACGGCTTCGGAGTCGAGGCGGGCAAGCCGCTCGCTCAAAGCAATCGCATCGCAAAGATCTCCTTCACGGGCGAAACCACGACCGGCAGTCTGATTATGCAATATGCGACGGAAAACATCATTCCGGTGACGCTTGAACTCGGCGGTAAGTCTCCGAACATCTTCTTCGCCGACGTCATGGATAAGGACGACGATTTCTTCGACAAGTGTCTCGAGGGCTTTGCCATGTTCGCGCTGAACCAAGGCGAGGTCTGCACCTGCCCCAGCCGTGCCCTGGTGCAGAGGGCCATCTACGACCGCTTTATGGAGAGGGCGATTGACCGCGTGGGCAAGATCAAGCAGGGCCATCCGCTGGACCCGGCAACCATGATCGGCGCGCAAGCCTCCAACGATCAGCTCGAAAAGATCCTGTCCTATATCGACATCGGCAAGCAGGAAGGGGCCCGGGTTCTGATCGGCGGCGAGCGCAATGTGAACGACGACGAGACGCGCGATGGCTACTATGTGAAGCCGACCGTGATGGAAGGCCACAATAAGATGCGCATCTTCCAGGAGGAGATTTTCGGCCCAGTGCTGTCAGTCACGGCGTTCGATACGCCCGAGGAAGCCCTAGCGATTGCAAATGATACCCTCTATGGGCTTGGCGCTGGCGTGTGGACACGAAGCATCCACACCGCCTATCGCTTCGGCCGTGCCATCCAAGCCGGACGCGTCTGGACCAATTGCTACCACCTCTATCCGGCGCACGCGGCGTTTGGCGGCTATAAGCGATCGGGATTTGGCCGCGAAAACCATAAGATGATGCTCGATCACTATCAGCAGACCAAGAACATGCTGGTCAGCTACAGCCCCAAAGCTCTCGGCTTCTTTTAAGCCTCGGCGTTTTGCCGAGCGCCCTTTCTGAGCCTTGGTCTTCGCAAGGCTCAGGACAAACGGACGCGTCACGATACCAAACCACGCGTCATTCAGATCAACAACTGGGGAAGAAACGTCCATGATTGTCGGAATGAAGTCTCTAACGACAGCACTGCTCGCTGCTGGAGCAATGGCGCTTGCGCCAGCGACGGGCCTGGCCGCCGATAACGGTGGCTGGCCCATCTATGGGCAAAACAACGGCAACACGCGCTTCAGCCCTCTGACGCAGATCAATGAGAAGAACGTCGGCAAGCTGAAGCTTGCTTATTCGTTCTCCGTCGCCGCATTCACCGCGTAGACGAGCGTCACGACCGACCTCCCGTTCAACGGCGGAACGCTGACGACGGGTGGAAACCTGGTGTTCTGGGGCGACATGCACGGCTTTTTCCGCGCCTTCGACGCGAAAAGCGGCAAGGAGCTTTGGAAGATGCAACTCGGGTCCGGCATTGGGCCAGGGGCGATCAGCTACGAGGTCAATGGCAAGCAGT
>JBAVVQ010000446.1:0-3241 GCA_049697375.1 Rhodomicrobium sp. | reverse complement strand
GCCATCGGCTATGTGGGCGCGGGCACGGTGGAGTTCGTCGCGGATGACGCCCACGCCTGGTTCATCGAGATGAACACCCGTCTTCAGGTCGAGCACCCCGTGACTGAAATGATTACGGGCCTTGATCTGGTGGAGTGGCAGCTTCGGATTGCAATGGGCGAACGGCTGCCGCTCCGGCAGGATGACATCGCTCGGCGCGGCCACGCCATCGAAGCGCGCGTCTATGCGGAGGACGCCGCCTCCGGTTTCCTGCCTTCCATCGGCGAGATTTACCGCTGGCGCGCTCCGGTGGAGAGCGCGGGCTTGCGCATTGATACGGGCTTCGGCGCGGGCGACGCCGTTTCCCAATATTACGATCCGATGCTTGCGAAGGTGATCGCTCATGCGGAGACGCGCGAAGCGGCCCTGATACGGCTGAGGTCAGCCCTATCCAATTTCGAGATCGCGGGCGTCACCACGAACATTCCCTTCCTCACACGCCTGCTCGCCGAGGAAGCCGTCATCGCCAATGACGTCGATACAGGCTTCATCGAACGCGAACGCGTAAGCTCAGGCGGCGAGCCATCTCCAACGGCGTTTCAACTCGCCGCCTGTGTCGCCGCCATCCTTCGACGGGAGCAGGAAGAACAGCGCCGCGATGCCGCCGATCCTTACTCGCCCTGGGCGCAGGGAGCGCCGTGGACGCTGTTCGGGCCTCGAGCGCGACAGATCGAAATGCGCGATAAGGGCGGCGGCGCGCATGAAGCGACAATCGTTCACACACGGGAGGGGATGACGCTCGAGCTTGAGGGCGTGGCCGCTCCGTTCGCTTTCGAGCCCGTTGCCTGCGAGACGTCCCGCTTCGCCATCACGCTTGCGGGCTCGAAGCGGACCATGACGGCGCTCATTGCGGGCAGTTCTGTCACCGTGTTCGACTGCCCCGATCCGATCAGGCTAACACTTGCCGATCCTTTCGCCGCCGACGCCATCGCCCCCGATCTGGAAATCGGGGCCGTCGCGCCCATGCCCGGCGCCGTCATCGCGGTTCTGGCCAAGCCCGGCGAACTGCTGGATGAGGGCGCGCCCATGCTCATCCTCGAAGCCATGAAGATGGAGCACACGCTGCGCGCGCCCGCCCGCGGCCGCGTCACGCGCTATCTTTGCGCCGTAGGCGACCTGGTGGCGGAAGGCGCTGCGCTCGCCGAGTTCGAGGCTGAGGGGGCTTAACTCGTGGCCGAGCGGGTGCGCATCGTGGAAGTGGGACCGCGCGACGGCTTGCAGAACGAAGCCGTTGCGCTCTCCGCCGAGACGCGCATCGCCTTCATCGAGAAGCTGATCGCGGCAGGGCTCACATCCATCGAGGCCGGAAGCTTCGTTTCGCCCAAATGGTCGCCGCAAATGGCTGACACGGCGAGCGTCTTGAAAGCCGTGTCCCGCCACGGCGGCGTTTCCTTTCCCGTGCTCGTTCCGAACGCCAAAGGGCTCGACGCCGCGCTCGAGGCAGGGGCGCGCGAGATCGCCATTTTTGCGGCGGCGTCGGAAACCTTCTCCCAGAAGAACATCAACTGCTCCATCGCCGGCTCTTTCGAGCGGTTCGCGCCCGTTGTTGAAAGAGCGCTTTCAGCCGGGGTCCGCGTTCGCGGCTATGTTTCCTGCGTTCTGGGCTGTCCCTATGAGGGACGCATCGCAATCGGGAAAGTCGCCGACGTGGCGGCGCGGCTGGCGGCGCTAGGCTGCACCGAAATCTCGCTCGGCGACACGGTCGGCGTGGGCACGCCGAACGCTGCGCGCGCCATGCTGAAGGCGGTCTCCGCGCGCGTCCCGCTTTCGCAGCTCGCGGCGCACTTTCATGATACTTATGGGCAGGCGGTCGCGAACATCTACGCCTGTCTTGAGGAGGGCGTTCGCGTCGTCGACAGCTCGGCGGGCGGCCTCGGCGGATGCCCCTATGCGAAGGGCGCTTCCGGCAACGTCGCGACCGAGGATGTGCTCTATCTGCTCGACGGTCTCGGCTTCGAGACGCGCGTCGACCGGCGCGCGGTTATCGAGGCGACCCGGTTCATCTTCGAGGCGCTTGGCAGATCGGATAAGCCTCGCCGCCTTGCCTGAGGCGGGAACGCCCGGCTTCGAGACCAACCGGCATTTTGTGCGTATTTCGCGAATGGCCGCCTCCGTTTGTCAAGTTCCCACTGACGTTTTCGCGCCTTTTACTTCTTCTGATGGATATTCGACGAAAACGCCTTGACGGCTGGTTAACGCGGCTTCAGCCAGCTCCAACCCTTGATAAATATAGGGAAAAAGACGGTTCGCGACGCCATCGTCGCCCCTGCGCCGCTGCTTTTCCGGCCGCACGCGTGGTTAATTCGCTGGTCCAAAAACATATTTAACGGACTTTTGCGCGCCCACTTGCGTCCAAAAATATAACTCGTTAACCCTGATAATTGCCATGATTTTTCAATAGCTTATCTGAATTCTCTTCACGCGCGGACGCTCTCCTTTTACGCCATATTAACCAGTTTGGGCGGAAATTGCGGCCCGCGCGCTTCCGTTAACCATGCGGCGATTTACCATTGCGGCGCAGCCCCGCCTCGCAACGAAGTGTTTACCCCGATGGCGTGACGTTGCGCCTTGCGCTGAAGGCATGGAGGGCGCCGGCTGAAACGTGAGTCCGCTCACGCCTCGCCGCCTGATGTCGCGCAGCGGGAGACTGCGGCTCCGCGCCAGTCATTGTCATCCCGGAAGCCGCGCGCGGCCATCCGGGATCGTCAAAAACACAACGCAAGCCCTTGAAACGGCCCCGGATAACGCTTTTGGCGCTTCCGGGGCGACGAAAACGGCCTCATCCCCCGCAAAGGCGCGCGATGACGCCATCGAGCCCGGCAACGTTGCCTTGCGCCACCCCCACATAATAGCTCGCGCCCGCCTTCTGAAATTCCTCCAGCGCCGCCGCATAATGATCCCCTGCCGTCTTCAGCGTCGTGCAGCCCTTCGCTTTGTCCGTCTCCGCTTCCCGCTCGCCGAGGCTCCGTAACGCATTGCCGAGATTGTTCTGCGTCCCGGCCCAGTTCAGCGGGACGCGCTCGCGCGTCCTTTCCAGAAGCGCCGCGCGATAGGCCGCAGCCGCCTCCTCCAGACGCGCCGTCCCGCTCTCACGCTCCCCGAGCGTGGAAAGCGCATTGCCGAGATTGTTCTGCGTCATGGCCCAGTCCAGCGGGACGCGCTCGCGCGTCCATTCCAGAAGCGCCGCGTGATAGGCCGCAAC
>JBAVVQ010000445.1:0-3738 GCA_049697375.1 Rhodomicrobium sp. | reverse complement strand
TCGTGCGTTAGATCAATGATATAGCGCTTGTGAACCATCAAATCTTCCCTCGCCCGTTCGCGAAGGCGAGGGAATCAGTGTTCGCAAATAACCGCAACCAAGCTATTTAAATGGTGCAATCCACTAGCGAATGGGCGACTTTTTCGAACCGGTGACCTAAGGCTTCCGCAGCCTCATTGGGCGCGGTGGGAGCCACGAACTGCGCTATGGCTTCTCCAAGCTCAATCGTATGCTCGGCCAATTTCTCCGGAACGATCTGGAGGGAATGAGAAGCGCCCGCGGTGGTGGAAGACGGCACAGCCTTGGGGCAACCCGTCTGTATCGGAACTCATGGCCGTATCCTTTCAACCTCTCAAGCCAAACGCAGCAGCGCATTTTGCACCGCGGAGCCGATTGAAACGAGGCCAGCAGAGGCGCGACGCCCGGCTGGCCTTCGACAGATTCTCAGAATTGGGTTGTCGGAGCAGCCTTCTGCGCTGATTGCGCAACGAGGCGGGTGAGTTCCTGAGCCTGCTGCGCGAAAGTCTCCATTTGCTGACGCGCAAACTGATTCTGGATATCAAGCGCCTCTTTGATGTCTTTCGCGTGAACGAGGCGCTGCGCGAGCTCGAAGTTCGCCTGAAGGTTGGCTTCGGTGTACTTCACGGCTTTCTGGTTGATTTCGCGGGCGCCAGATGTAATGACGTCGGACGACTTCATAACGACGTCATGCGCCTGGCGAGCGGCTTCCAGAAAACGGTTATAAGCCTCGCGAGCCTGATCGACGCTCTTGCTGGCAAGGTCGCGCACGGTAGAGGGGATTTCGAAGTCCATGGTCTGGTTCATAGCAGTCTCTCCTATCTGCAGGTCGGATGCTGAGGCACGGGGCAGCCTCAGGCTCTAACCATTATATAAGGCAGATTTTGCTGCATTGCAATATAATTTTGCTGCACTGCACAAAACCCTATATTCAAAGGAATGGCGCGTCCACAAAAATTGTTTTCTACACTCGCATGCTGGGCCTTGCTTTTGCAAACGAACACGCTTTTCTTACACATCAAGTGAGTCGGGGGACAATCGGAGGCAACGAGGGCAGGACTCAAAAAATTGGCAAGAAGCCCCTTGGCAACCGTCGCTGGTGCTCATCCTCTTTCGGATTTCCTTTTTTCACCGCGCGCCGCTTTCATATGGAATCACACGCGCGGAAGCGTCGCCTGGATGAACCCGGCGGCGAGAGCGGCGTTCGCCCTCCGTCTGGAAGATTTTTCCGCATCGCTTCCGGCGGCTCTCATCCGCCGCTTTGCGGAATTTGCCGATAGGAATGAGGGCGGCTTCGCTAAGGTCAAAATTCCCGGCGCTCCCGGCCTCGGCTGCTCCATCGAAATCCTGAAACTGGCGGATGGGCAAGACGGCCTGATCGTCGCCGAAGTAGGAGACGAGGAGGAGCGCCGGCCGCCGCCCGCGTCTTCCTACGCCAAAGCGTCAAAGAGCGAGCCGAAGAAGACCATCAAGAAAGCTTCGGCTGGCTCCGCAAAGGGGCGCGGAAAAACGCCGCAGACCCCGCCAGTGCTCACAGCGGAAGAGATGCGCGCATTCAAGGCTGTCGGGCGCAAAGTCCTGCGCTTGTGCGCCGAGAAAAAATGTCCGGATGAGCCAACGGCGGCTGCGGGTCCCCTGCCCGCTCCTGCCTCGGAAAGCCCGGCGGGTTCGCCGGACCCGCTGGCGCAGACATTGACGGATGTTCTCGCAGCCTTCGATGTCGTTCTCTTCCTCGGCGAAGGTCTCGACATCGTAGGCGCCCGGGGCCGGACGGCACAACTCGGCTGGCGCAAGGCGACCCTCACCGGCAAGACCGTTGGAGCTCTTTTGGCGCCTTATGATCGCGCGCTTCTGCGGCGGATGCTCAAGAAACTCCGTGGTCAGACCGTGTACGGTTCCAGAGATACTCTCGTTGTGAACGGCGAGAACGGAGAGGCGCTGCCTTGCCGGGCGGTCGCCGGGCGCTGGGAACACGAGAAGGCGGCGTTCTTCCTCGCCTTTATCTCGCTCGAGCCGCCAGCGAGATTGAAGCGCTCGCAACCCGCAAACGGCATGGCGCCCGGCCGCATTGCGGCTTAGAATAAGCATGCACTTTCACGACTTTTGTCTGGGCTGACATTTCAGCGCGGCCCACGCAATCTTCAGCCGAAGGAAGGAAGCGATGGCGCACGACCTCGTTTTGCAGACATCCGCGCTTACCAAAGAGTTCAGGGGGTTTTTTGCGGTGAACGGCGTCGACCTCGCTGTCCGGCGCGGAACGATCCATGCGCTGATCGGCCCGAACGGCGCAGGAAAGACGACCTGCTTCAATCTCCTGACAAAGTTCCTTAATCCGACAAGCGGGACGATCCTCTACAAGGGCGAAGATATCACCCGGACGTCCCCGTCGGACGTGGCCCGAAAGGGGCTCGTGCGCTCGTTCCAAATTTCGGCGGTGTTTCCGCATCTGACCGCGCTTGAGAATGTCCGTATCGCCCTTCAGCGACGCCGGGGCGGCAATTTCGACTTCTGGCGCTCCCAGTCCGTTCTGAACGCCATGAATGAAAAGGCCTTCGAAATGCTCGACGCCGTGGGCTTAAGCGACTTCGCGGAAATGCCTGCGGCGGAGCTTTCCTATGGACGCAAGCGCGCCCTCGAAATTGCGACCACGCTCGCGCTCGATCCCGAGGTCATGCTTCTCGACGAGCCGATGGCCGGAATGGCGCATGAGGATGTCGGACGCATCGCGGCCTTGATCGAGAAAGTCTCGATCAACCGGACCATCCTCATGGTCGAGCACAATCTTTCGGTCGTCGCCAACCTCTCGCACATCATCACGGTTCTCGCGCGCGGCCGGGTGCTCGCGGAAGGCGACTACGCTACCGTGTCAAAAGACGAGCGCGTGATCGAGGCTTATATCGGCGCCGGTCATGACTGAGATCGCGCTGATATCTTCTTCGATCCGCCCAGCGCAGGATGGGCCGGTCTTGAGCGCCCGCGGCCTCGAAGCGTGGTATGGAGAAAGCCACATTCTCCAGGGCATGAACTTTGATCTCTATCCCGGAGAAGTCATCACCCTTCTCGGACGCAACGGGGCCGGCAAGACCACGACGCTGAGAGCCATCATGGGGATGATTGCGAAGCGGCGCGGCTCTGTCATAGTCGAGGGCGCGGAGACGATCGCCCTGCCGTCGCGACGCATCGCGCGCCTCGGCGTCGGCTACTGTCCCGAGGAACGGGGCATCTTCTCAAGCCTCTCGGTCGAAGAGAATCTCATGCTGCCGCCGAAGATCAAGCCAGGCGGCCTTGATCTCAATCGCATCTACCAATTGTTCCCGAACCTCAAGGAACGACGCGCGAGCCAGGGCACCAAGCTTTCAGGCGGCGAGCAGCAGATGCTCGCAATCGGGCGCATCCTGAGAACAGGCGCGCGGACGCTTCTGCTTGACGAGCCAACCGAGGGCCTGGCTCCCGTCATCGTCCAGCAGATCGGCCGGACCATCCGCGAGCTGAAGAACGATGGCTTCAACATTATTCTTGTCGAGCAGAATTTCCTTCTTGCATCGACAGTGGCGGACCGTCACTACATCGTCGAGCAAGGCCGGGTGATCGACCTCATTCTGAACACCGACCTTCAGGCGAATACGCAAAAACTTCATGCCTATCTGGGTGTGTGACAAACGAGCCTTATAAAAAAGGGGGGATACCAAAAATGCGCGCCGGAAGATTGTTGATCGTGGC
>JBAVVQ010000444.1:0-3028 GCA_049697375.1 Rhodomicrobium sp. | reverse complement strand
AGCGTGCTGCAATCGACGTCGTTCAGGATCACGCTCCCGCCTCCCGGCTTCTCAAGGAGCCCGGCGACGTGAAGGAGAGACGACTTTCCGGAACCGGAAGGACCAACGAGCGCGACCGCCTCGCCGTCATAAATCTCGGCGCAGGCCCCGCGCAGGATTTCGAGCGTGCGATCGCCTTGGGAGTATGTGCGCTCAAGGCCGACGATCTGAAGCACAGGCTTCGTCCCCGCGAAATCGCGCATCATTTTGGTCATGCCGCCTCCGCTCGATTGCGCCGCGCCGTTCAGCACTTCGAAGCCCTTCTCTCGTTTCACTCGTAACGCAAGGCGTCGACGGGATCGAGGCGCGCCGCCTGCAGCGCCGGATAAAGGGTCGCCGCCATGGACAACGCAAGCGCAACAATGACAACGACCAGAACTTCCGCCGGATCCATCTGCGACGGAAGGCTGGACAAAAAGTAGACCTGCGGATCAAAGAGCCGCGTGTTCGTCAGCAGCGAAACGAATTGCCTTATGTCTTCCATATGAAGACTGATGAGCACGCCAAGAATAAGGCCCGCGAGTGTGCCGATGAAGCCGATGCTTGTCCCGCTGATAAAGAACACGCGCATGACCGCCCCGCGCGTCGCTCCCATCGTTCTCAGCACGGCGATATCCCGGCCCTTGTTTTTCACCAGCATCGTAAGGCCTGAAACGATGTTCAGCGTCGCCACGAGCACGATCAGCATGACGATGATGAACATCACGTTCCGCTCGACCTTCAGCGTGTTGTAGAAGGTCGCGTTTCGCTGGCGCCAGTCGTTTAGAATGAGATCCGGCCCCGCGGCGTCCTGAAGGCTCGGCCGCATGGCGTCGACATTGTCCGGATTATCGATCACCACCTCCAGAACATGCACCGCGTCGCCGACGTTGAAGAAGGATTGCGCTTCCTTCAGCGGCATGAAAGCGATGGTTCCGTCATATTCGGACATGCCCATCTCGAATATCGCCGTTATCGGATATCGCTTCACGCGGGGCGCGATGCCGAAGGGCGTCGATGCTCCCCTGGGCGCGAGAACAGTGACCTCGCTCCCCACAAAGACGTTCAGCGTATTGGCGAGCCGCGTTCCGATGGCGATGCCGTTGGACTGGTCGAAGTTGGCGAGAGACCCGTAGCGGACATTGCCCGAGATGGCCTTCAGGTTGTCCAGATCCTTCGCTCTCAAGCCGCGCACGATGATGCCCGACGAGTTGGACTGCGAAGACACCATCACCTGCCCTTCGACCACCGGCAGAGAGAACTTGACGCCGGGCACGGCGTTGAGCCGGTCGGCGGTGTCGACGAAATCGTTGAAGGGGCGCGCGAGCGGCCTGACGATCACGTGGCCGTTGAGCCCGAGGATCTTGTCGAACAGCTCCTTGCGGAAGCCGTTCATGACCGAGAGCACGATAATCAGGGTCGCGACGCCCAGCGCGATGCCCAGCACGCAGAAGAAGGCGATGACGGATACGCCGCCTTTCTTGCGGCGTGCGCGCAGATAGCGGAAAGCAAGCAGCCACTCGAATGGCGCAAACGCCATCGGTTCCCGTGCGGCTTTGACTGTCATGCGTGATCCGCGTCCTGGCCTAGTGTCCGGATTTCGGCGGCGCCTGCAGCCTCCGTGAGGGTCTGTTGCAACTTATTTATGGCCGCATCAAGGGCGAGATTGCTTCTTTCCCCGGTTGCGCGGTTCTTCACTTCAATCTCGCCTTTCGCCAAGCCCTTCGGCCCGGCGATCACCTGCCAAGGCAGGCCGATCAGGTCCATGGTCTTGAACTTGGCCCCGGCGCTCTCGCCCGTGTCATCGTAGAGAACGTCGTCGCTCTCGCCGCCAAGGGCCCGGTAGAGCTTGGCGCAAGCGGCGTCGCAGGCGTTGTCGCCGGGTTTCAGGTTGATCAGTCCGATTCGGAAGGGCGCAACCGGCTCAGGCCAGATGATGCCCGCGCTGTCGTGGCTCGCTTCGATGATCGCCGCGACGAGACGCGAGACGCCAACGCCGTAAGACCCGCCTTGCGGCGTGATGAGCCGGCCATCGGGGCCTTGCACCTGGCATTTCATCTTCGCGGTGTATTTCGTGCCGAAGTGGAAGATGTGTCCCACCTCGATGCCGCGCGCCGAAAGCCGTCTCTCCTTCGGAACCTCGCGCTCGAAGCGGGCGGCGTCGTGCATCTCGCTCGTCGCCGCATATTTCGAGGTCCAGCGCTCAAACAAGGGGCCGAGATCCTGATCGTAATTCGTCGTCTCGTCCGGGACGGGCATCTCGACGAGGTCGCGGTCGCAGAAGACTTCCGACTCGCCCGTATCGGCCAGGATGATGAACTCGTGGCTGAGATCGCCGCCGATCGGGCCGGTGTCGGCCTTCATCGGCACCGCCCTCAGCCCCATGCGCGCGAACGTCCGCAAATAGGCGACGAACATGCGGTAATAGGACTGGCGCGCGCTTTCCACGTCGAGATCGAAGGAATAGGCGTCCTTCATCAGGAACTCGCGTCCGCGCATGACCCCGAACCGCGGCCGCACCTCGTCGCGGAACTTCCATTGAATGTGATAGAGGTTCTTCGGCAGGTCGCGATAGGACTTCACCGCATCCCGGAAGATTTGCGTGATCTGCTCCTCGTTCGTCGGGCCGAACAGCATGTCGCGCTCATGCCGGTCCTTGATGCGCAGCATCTCCGCGCCGTAATCGCCGTAGCGCCCGCTCTCCTGCCAGATCTCCGCAGATTGAATCGTGGGCATCAAGAGCTCGATGGCGCCCGCGCGGTTCTGCTCCTCGCGAACGATCTGCTCGATCTTTTTCAGAACCCGAAAGCCAAGCGGCAGCCACGAATAAATCCCGGCGCTGGCCTGGCGGATCATGGCCGCCCGCAGCATGAGCCGATGGGAGACGATTTCAGCCTCTTTGGGATCGTCGCGCAAAACCGGGAGGAAATAACGGCTGAGTTTCATGAGTCTGCTCCGCGGGTCGCCTGCCGTGGCGGCCTAAGCCGAGGGACATAGACCTTTCCAAAGC
>JBAVVQ010000443.1:0-10180 GCA_049697375.1 Rhodomicrobium sp. | reverse complement strand
AGCACCTCTCGCGTGAAGGTTATGGAGCGGAGTTGGAGCGACTCGAGCGTGCATGCGCTCATAACGCCGATCCGCACTTCGCCTCGGGCGCAAATAAAGAGCAGGTTTTGGAAGGTTGGCGGCATGTCATGATGCTTCATGGCAAAGCGGGGGTTTCCCGCTCGTTGCTTGAAGCCGAGAGTGATTACGTGAGCGAACCGACGAACGAAAACTTTTCCAAGCTTCGCGCCGTTGTGCAACAGGTTGAAATTGCGGCATCTTGATCCGGCCTTCGATATTGCGACTGGGACGAACATTCACCAGATAATATGCGGGGCGCTTCGTAGGGCGTTGATTTAAGCTTCATGAGTAACTCGGCATTAAGCACGGCCACTTATCGTTTGAAGTGGTTTCGCAAAGCGAGTCGCGAATGCCGTAGTGAGCAACGCTTTCCTGTTCCGGCGCCCCAGGAGATAGACGCTACCTTAAGCCAAGGCTGCCCGTCCGCCCGGGCGCGCCGATTTTCGGCATTTTCTGGAGTGCATAATGGCCACTGCGACGACTAAAACCGAGGACCAGGAAACGCCGGCATCCGAAACGTCGGACAGCCCGGTTCTTGATCTTTTGGATGCCGCCGTAAAACGGCTGATCAAGACTGCCAAGGTGCGCGGCTACGTCACTTACGACCAGATCAACGAAGTCATGCCGCCCGACGAGGTCTCCCCGGACCAGATTGAGGACATCATGACGATGTTTTCCGACCTTGGCATCAATGTTGTCGACGCAGACGAGGTTGAGGAAGCAGGGGCCGAGCCGATCGACGAGGAGGAAGAAGACAGGTCGAATTCCCACCCCCAGTTGCCAGTCAAGCAGGAGCGCGCCACCGAGGTCGGCGAGCGCACCGACGATCCGGTGCGCATGTATCTGCGCGAGATGGGTTCGGTCGAGCTCCTATCGCGCGAGGGCGAGATCGCGATTGCAAAACGCATCGAGGCTGGCCGCGAAGCCATGATCGGCGGCCTGTGCGAAAGCCCGCTAACCTTCCAAGCCATCATCATTTGGCGCGACGAACTGAACGAAGGGAAAATCCTTCTCCGCGATATTATCGACCTTGAAGCGACCTATTCGGGCCCGTTTGTGCGGACAGGCGAGGGCGAGGAAGAGGGCGCCGAGGAAGAGTTCGTTCCCAATGAACCCCCAGCTCCGGCTCCGCCTCCAGTGGCGGCCGCGACTGCATCGCGGGGTCCCGCCCCTGGGCTGAACGGCGCCAACGGGCATTCCCCTACGCGTCCAGCGGACGGGGAAGACGCTCAAAGGATCGATGGCGAAGGCGAGAGCGTAGAATTCCGCGGCGAAGAGAATTTCGACGAGGATGACGATCTCGAAAACAGCCTCTCGCTTGCAGCAATGGAAGCCGAGCTCAAGCCGAAAGTGCTCGAAACTTTTGACCGGATCGCAACCGAATATAAGAAGCTTCGCAAGCTGCAGGATCAGCATGTCGAACGCAGGCTGCAGGACGATGCGCTTTCGCCCCAGCAGGAGAAGCGGTCAAAAAAGCTGAGGGATGCGGTCATTCAGGACGTGAAGAGCCTGTCCTTGAACCCGGCCCGTATCGAGTCCCTTGTCGAGCAGCTTTACGACATCAATAAGCGGCTCATCGGGTATGAAGGCCGCCTTTTGCGGCTTGCCGACGGCTATGGCGTCCGCCGTGATGAGTTCCTCGGCCAGTATCAGGGCAGCGAGCTCGATCAGAATTGGATCGTCCGGGTTTCCGACCTGAAGGGCAGGGGCTGGCAGAAATTCGTCGAAAAAGAACGGACGCGCATCGACGAGATTCGCAGGGAGATCTATGCGCTCGCGACCGAGACGGGCCTCGACATTGCCGAGTTCCGCCGCATCGTAAGGATCGTCCAGAAGGGCGAGAGGGAAGCGCGCCAGGCGAAGAAAGAGATGGTCGAGGCAAATCTTCGTCTCGTGATCTCCATCGCCAAGAAATACACGAACCGCGGTTTGCAGTTCCTGGATTTGATCCAGGAAGGCAACATCGGTCTGATGAAAGCGGTCGATAAGTTCGAATACCGGCGTGGTTACAAATTTTCGACCTACGCCACCTGGTGGATACGGCAGGCGATCACGCGCTCGATCGCCGATCAGGCGCGCACCATCCGCATTCCTGTGCACATGATCGAGACCATCAACAAGATCGTGCGCACAAGCCGGCAGATGATGCATGAGATCGGCCGCGAGCCGACGCCGGAAGAGCTGGCCGAGAAGCTGTCCATGCCGCTGGAGAAGGTGCGGAAGGTGCTCAAGATCGCGAAAGAGCCGATCAGCCTTGAGACGCCAATCGGCGACGAGGAAGACAGCCATCTCGGCGATTTCATCGAGGATAAGAACGCGATCCTGCCCATCGACGCCGCGATCCAGTCGAACCTGCGCGAGACGACGACGCGGGTGCTGGCCTCGCTCACGCCGCGCGAGGAGCGCGTGCTGCGCATGCGCTTCGGCATCGGCATGAACACCGACCACACGCTGGAGGAAGTTGGCCAGCAGTTCTCGGTGACGCGCGAGCGCATCCGGCAGATCGAGGCGAAGGCGCTGCGCAAGCTGAAGCATCCGAGCCGCAGCCGGAAGCTCCGCAGCTTCCTCGATAATTAAGCCGCCCGCGTAACTATCTACAATTCGCGCTTAAGCTTGGCTTTCGCTTCAACCGTAACTTAACGGTGCAGAGCGAAGCTGCTTTGCAACCTCTGTTAGAGGCCGTAGCATCGCATTGTCTGGACGGCCAGACAGGCGAGCGCGAGCCATTCAGGGTTGGGGCATCACCGCCGCGCTCGCCACTCCATGCCGCTTCGATTAAGGCGGAAAGCTTTGTTGCGCGCGTGGCGGACCGCTCAAGATTATTGCCCGGTTCCGCTTTGCTACTTTTTCTGCCAAGGAAAACGGCCATCAACCTCAAGACTTATGCTGAAGCTGAGGAACGTTCGAACGAGGACGATGATCGCAAGAACGAAGACGCTTTCGAGTGTCGGTGAGATCGTTACAGTCGAGATGATGTCTGCCGCGACCAGAACTTCGAGGCCAAGCAGGATTCCTTGTCCCATATCACGCCTGTATTGCTGATAGGGAGAGATGTCTTCGCTCTCGGATGTACCGCGGAAAATGAACCTGAGAGTGGCTGTCAGAAGACCAAGAACAAGAATAATGACGCCGCTTAGCTCAATCCCGCGCGAGATGACCGCAACAATCTCTTTATCGAACATGTATCCCTCAACGCACCGGCCTCGATCCGAAGCGAAGGCGTAAGCACCTTCAAAACGAGCCTTCGCCCGCCAGACAAAGACAGCCCATCAATACCCGATCGCGGCGCCATCGCCATCCCGTGTATCGGCGGAGCCCAAGAACAGGCCACCTTTCTTCATCACCGAGTTTGCCCGCCCCAGAACGCGATGCTGGAATGTGCCGTCGGCATTTTTCGGCAGGATGAAGCCTCGCCCTTCGAGGATGCGGAGCGTGTCATCGGATATCCCGCGTTCCGTAATGACGTTATCGGGCTGCCATTGATGATGAACGCGCGGCGCGGCCGTCGCCTCGGCGACATTCATGTCGAAGGTCAGCACGTTCAGGATCTCTTGCAGCACGACGGTTATGATCGTGGAGCCTCCGGGGCTTCCCGTGATGAGAAAAGGCGTTCCATCCTTGAGCACGATCGTCGGAGCCATGGAGGACAGAGGCCGTTTTCTCGGTTCGATGGCGTTGGCTTCATCGCCGACGAGGCCATAAGCGTTCGGCGCGCCCGGCTTTGACGAAAAATCATCCATTTCATTATTCAGAAAGAAGCCCGCGCCATCGACCGTATATCCGCTGCCGAATGCGAGGTTGAGCGTATAGGTGTTTGAGACCGCGTTCCCTGCCTTATCCATGATGGAAAAGTGGGTCGTCTGGTCGCCTTCCGCGGAAGGCGGCTTTCCTGCCGAAACATCGGCTGACTTCGTCGCGTGCTCCAGGTTGATGCCCTTCCGAAGCTCCGCCGCGTAGGCTTTGTTTGTGAGACCCGCCACCGGCGCCTGGACGAAATCCGGATCGCCAAGAAATTTGGCGCGGTCGGCATAGGCGCGCCGCATGGCTTCCACCAGCCGGTGGATGGCATCGGCGCTGTCCTGCCCGAATTTCTTGAGGTCGTAGCCTTCAAGGATGTTCAGCATCTGAATTACATGCACGCCGCCGGACGAGGGCGGCGGCATGGAGACGATTTCATAGCCCTGATAGGTTCCCCGGACGGGTTCGCGCTCGACAGGACGATAGTTCTGGAGGTCTTCGCGAGTGATGAGACCGCCGCCCTTCTTCATCTCGGCTTCGATCATTCCGGCTACCGGGCCGTAATAAAATCCGTTGGCGCCATGATCGCGGATGGCGATCAGCGTTTTCGCAAGGTCGGGCTGGCGCAGGATCTCGCCCATCCTGTAGGGCGCGCCAAATTCGTGCTGGAAATAGGCGGACGTCGACTTGTCTGCGGACAACCGTTCGCTCGCTTTCGCGAATGCGTAGGCCAAGCCGTAGGAGACGGGAAAGCCTTCCTCGGCCAGCTTGATCGCTGGAGCCATGACCTTGTCCCGGGACATCGTTCCATAATGGTCCAGCGCGTGGAGCAGGCCCGCGACGGTTCCGGGTACGCCGGCGGATGCCCGGCTATATCGAGCCTTTTCACGATCGACGGCCCCGTTGCTGTCGAGAAACATGTCACGGTTCGCCGCAGCGGGCGCGGTTTCGCGATAGTCGATGGCGACCTTCTTGCCGTTTGCGAGCGAGACGAGCATGAACCCCCCGCCCCCGAGGTTTCCGGCCTGGGGATGCGTCACGGCGAGCGCGAACCCGACCGCCACCGCCGCGTCAACCGCGTTGCCGCCAGCTTTTAGGATATCCGCGCCGACCCCCGCTGCGATCTTCTCCTGCGCGGCGACCATGCCATTTTCAGCGACAACCGGCTGAAACCGCGATTCGAAGCCGATGACCGCGTCAGCGGCCGGATCGTTCGCGCGCTGCGCTTTCGGTTGAGCGGAAACGGCGATGATGGCGGCGAGTATGGCCGCCACGGGAAAGAGGGCGCGTAATTTTGACATCATCAACAACATGGAAAAACGGCTGGACCTTGGTGTTGCGCGGCGAGGAGGTCTCGATTGCTCGGAAGGTAAGGTAAAATCTGGCCTATTTGCAGCAGGATTGGGATATTCTTATGTAACATCTCTTATCGCGGTCCAAGAAAGGCAACCATGAAATACCGCAGGCTTGGCGACAGCGACCTGTCTGTCTCGGAGATCGCGCTCGGATCCTGGCTCACCTATTCCGGCGGCGTCGACGCGGAGACGGCGAGAGCCTGCGTCAGGAAGGCGCTCTCTTTCGGCGTCAACTTCATCGATACCGCGAACATCTACGGGCGAGGGGCGGCGGAGACGTTCCTGGGGGAAACGCTCGCGCACGTGCCGCGCGATACCTACGTGCTCGCGACCAAGCTCTATTTCCCCATGACCGAAACGGATCGCGGCCTGTCGCGCGCGCAAATTCACAAACAGGTGAATGCGTCGCTCAAGCGGCTCAAGACCGATTACGTCGACCTTTATCAATGCCATCGCTTCGATCCCGAAACGCCGCTGGAAGAGACAATGCAGGCGCTGACCGAAATCGTCCGCGCGGGCAAGGCGCGCTATGTCGGCTTCTCCGAATGGCCCGCGGGGGTCATCGCCGAAGCGGCCGCGATGAAGGACGTGGTCCGCTTTGTCTCGAGCCAGCCGCAATATTCGCTGCTTTGGCGGAAGCCCGAGAAGGATGTCTTCCCGCTCTGCAAAGCCAACGGCATATCGCAGGTCGTCTGGTCGCCGCTGGCGCAGGGCGTGCTGACGGGGAAATACAGGCCCGGCGAAGCGCTCGCCCAGGGGACGAGGGCGACGAGCCGCGCCATGGGTGGATTTCTGCAGCGGTCCTGGCTGGAGCCTCGCGTTCTTGAAGCCGTTCGGAGGGTTAAGCCTATCGCCAAGGAGGCAGGGCTGTCGCTCTCGCAATTCGCGCTCGCCTGGGTGCTTCGCATCGGCAATGTGGCTTCGGCCATCATTGGCGCAACGAGGCCGGCCCAGGTCGAGGAGAATGTGAGAGCGTCTGGGCACTATGTCGATCCTTCGCTGTTTCAGGAGGCGGAGCGCACGCTTGCGAACGTCGCAACAGCCTGAAGGTTTTTCAGCCACGCACAATCATCAATCACCGTCTCTCGAGCAAGGGCGACATGGCGCAAGAATACTCCCAGCATCAAACCGAGCCGCATTCCACAGCGGACGCCGATATTGGCCGGCCTCTCTTCAAGGTCTACAATCCGGCCACGGGGCAGCTCGCGCGCACCTATCACGGCCATGCGCGGGAGGAGGCTCTCGCCACTGCGCGCAGGGCTCATGAAGCGTTCAGGGACTGGCGTCGGGCCCCCTTTGGCGAGCGCGCCAAGATGATGAAGGCCGCAGCTCAGCGCCTGCGCCACCGCGAGGAGGAGTTCGCCGCGCTGATGACCGTCGAGATGGGAAAAACCCGGACCGAGGGGCTTGGCGAGATCGAGAAATGCGCCTCGAACTGCGATTACTTCGCCGATCATGCGGAGCGCATGCTGGCGCGGGAGCCGATCGAGTGGGATGGGCCAAAAGCTTTCGTGACGTTCAATCCGCTTGGCGCGATCCTCGCCGTCATGCCCTGGAATTTTCCGTTCTGGCAGGTTTTTCGCTTCGCCGCGCCTTCGCTGATGGCGGGCAACACCGCCGTCCTCAAACACGCAAGCAACGTACCGGGGTGCGCGCTCGCCATCGAAGATGTCTTCCGGGAGGCCGGTTTCCCCGCAAATGTCTTCAGCGCGGTGTTGATCCCAAGCCGGGATGTGGACGCCCTTATCGCGAATCCGGCCATCGCCGCGATCACGTTGACGGGCAGCGTTGAGGCCGGGCGGAGCGTCGCGACGGCCGCGGGCCGTAATCTGAAGAAGTGCGTGCTCGAACTTGGCGGAAGCGACGCCTACCTGATCCTTGAAGACGCAGACATCGAGCGCGCCGTGGACGTGTCGACGGCGGCTCGCATGGTCAACGGCGGGCAGAGCTGCATCGCAGGCAAACGCTTCATTGTCGTCTCAGCCTTGAAAGAGGCTTTCGAGAAGGCCTTCACCGCCAAGATGCACGCCATCCAGATGGGCGATCCGAACGCCCCCGATACGAAGCTCGGCCCGCTGGTCAGCGTAGAAGCCCGTGACGGCGTTCACAAACAGGTTCAGGAGAGCATCGCCAAAGGCGCGTTTCTTTTGTGCGGCGGCAAAATTCCGGACAAGCCGGGCGCATGGTATCCGCCCACGGTGCTGAGCGACGTAAAGCCGGGCCTGCCTGCGCATGACGAGGAGATCTTCGGCCCCGTTGCCGCGATCATCGAAGCGCGCGATGAAATCGACGCTATCCGCATCGCCAACGACTCTCAGTTCGGCCTCGGTTCCGGCGTGATCACGTCAGACATCGCGCGCGGCGAGCGCATAGCGGCGGAGATGCTTGAGGCTGGCATGAGCTTCGTGAACGACAATGTGCGCTCCGATCCGCGGATGCCCTTTGGCGGGGTGAAGCATTCCGGCTATGGCCGGGAATGCTCGCATTTCGGCATCCGCGAGTTCGTCAACATCAAGAGCGTGCTCGTCCGCGATTAAGCGAACACTGGTTCTATAGGCGCGGCGCTCCCCGAGGATTCAGCTTGGGTCAGAAGCGGACTCTCCGCTTGAGTAAGCCTGAAAGTTTGGCTTCATCGACAGGCTTAGCGACTGTCTTGGATGTCAAGCGGGTTGCCATGGCTTTTGATCTCTGAGGATGGCGTTTAGGATGGTGAGGAGCTTTCTGGCGACTGCAATGAGAGCGGCCTTCTTCTTACCGGCTGCGGTAAGACGGGCATAAAAGGTTTTCAGGATGGGATTGAACCTTGCTGCGACCATCGCCGCCATGAATAGGGCTGCCCGAACGCTCGCTCTGCCTCCTGCGATGAAGCTCTTTTCCCGCCACTGTCCGGACTGGCGGGCGAAGGGGCAAAGGCCGTCAAACGCCGCCATCTCCTTGCGCCGCCAAGGCCCCAAGCTCGTGAAGCTCCGCAATGAGGGTGCGCGCGGTGGTTGGGCCAACGCCTGCTCGCGCGACACCACCTTCCCCGAGCGCGCCGGGCTGGGTCACTGCAGTCGAACGGCTCGCAGCGCCGTTGAAGCCGGCGCGTCTCCCGCACTCGATTTAATCGACTTTGCCGAAGCAAAGCACAGGAACACCTCGGCGACTCCGGGTTGTTTTACGTAAAACGGCATCATCCAGGAGAACCCAATGAAAACGTCTTTACTTGTTCCTACCCTTGCTTTTGCGCTTGCGGTTACCGCGCCTGCCTGCGCCCAGACGATCGGCAATGCCCAGAGCAACCAGGGCCACCCAGACAATTCACAAGATCAAAACCACGATCAAAACGTGCTGACAATCCGCAAGCTCAAGCAGGACCTTGAGCAGGCCGGCTTCAGCGACGTCAAGATCTTGCAGGACTCCTTTGTGGTTCAGGCGAGAGACAAGAACGGCAATCCAACGATCATGAGCTTAAGCCCTAGCGGTGTTGTTGCGATTTCGGAATTAAGCCAGCAAACGCGGGCTAGCGCAGCGAATGGTGCCAGTGGCGGAAATGAGCAATCCACAACGACCTCCCGGCAGACAGGCCGCACGGCGCGTGCTGGAACTAGTAATCAGACGGGCACGGCAAGTGGCCCCGCCGAGGGGACGAATGTCAAGCCTTCGACAGGTATTGGCTCAGGGGGCGAAGCCGGCCGACCTGGCCTCCCAGGCAACAAGAATGGCCCAGCGGTGATGCCGCCTAACCAGCGGTAACGCTATGGCCTCGTGATCCGAAGCTGAAATACGGTCTCCATCTCGGCCTGAGCCGTTGCATTGAGCCCGCGTCCTTTGGATGCGAATTTAGCTGATCCGGGCCGAGCTAATAGCCCGCGTGTCGTTCCGGCTTCTGCGCGGCCAGAAGCTTGATGAAGGCCGCGCCGACGAGGCGCTGTCCGGCGGCATTGAGGTGGCCGCCGTCGTCCGTCAGGGATGGGCGCATGACCTCGATTTCCTTGCCGTCGTCCGCAACCGCTTTTTCGGCTTCAAGCGCGGCGAGGTCGAAGAGGTGGTCTTTATCGAATTCCTTGCGCAAATAGTCGTTGAATTCCTTGCGCTTTTCGTTGTCAGCGAGTTCCGGAGAACTGCCCTTTATAAGGCTTTTCACCCAGGCCTTCGCGCCGCTCGGGACGGCAGTCAACGGTGAAGTTATCGCAATGAACCTTGTGGACGGGTGCGCCCGTTGCAGAGTCTTTATCGCATCGGCATAGGTTTTGGCGACTGCGGTTGCGTCAGAATTCTTATTGAGATCGACATAGCAGATTTTCACCATCGCGACGTCGATATCGGGAAAGGAGGACGACGTGCTGACAAAGTCCTTGATTTTGCCAAGCGGGTCGCCGTTCTGCCCAACCATGAACTGAAAGATCGCCGGCGTCTTCCCCTGGTCGCTGCGGCTTTCCGTAATCGTCAGTTTGACATTGTTCTCGTCCGCAAGTTTACGAACGCCGTTGAGGATGTTCGCGCCGACGGATTGATGTGCAAACAACACCCGCTGCCTGGCCGCTGCTTCGACATCTGCTTTTGTGAGTGACACCGCTTGCTCCTCGGCATAGCCCGGGCTGGAAAAAATCAAGAACGCGGCCGCGAGAGCGAGGAAGCTCCCCAACACCGGCGCGAGAAAACACGCCCGCTCCCTCCCTGTCTGGGTTTGCACGATTGGCCTCCCTTTCCTTCGCTTGACCGAAAGCCCGCCAAAGGCTCGCCATGAGCTTCTAGTTGATGGCGCCGCTTCCGCCAATCACGGAGCGATATCAAGGTTAGCTTGGAGTGACCAGCGTCCAATTTAGGCTGGAAAACCTTGGATAAGGCGGGGTCGAGGCGACGGGCGCCATATTGGCCGCCATATTGCCATCTAGAGACCCGGGTTCGTTTTCTTCCGGGTTAGGGACCTACCTCATGGTTTTGCGGCAATGGATCATTGCGTGCTTCGTTCTTGCGGCGTTCGGTTACATCCACGGGGGCGCCATAGCGCAAACCGCGACGTCCCCGGCCGCGCAACCAGTGGT
>JBAVVQ010000442.1:0-5373 GCA_049697375.1 Rhodomicrobium sp. | reverse complement strand
ACCTTTGTGAGATATGCGGGCTAGGTCACGCGCGCTCCTGAGCTTCAGGAATGATCGTAATGCAGGAGGTGCGTCACCCCGAAAAGGAGCGCGAAGCCTCCGGCCATGCTGGAAATGAAGAACTCGGGCTGCGCCCTGAACAGATCGAAATAGGTGGTTGCAACGAAGCCGGCGATTGCGCCAATTGCTGCGCCGCCGGCGGCGTATAGGAAAAGGCGCTGCAAGCCGCGAGGGCGCCTGCGCGGCGGAGCGGCTTCGTTCGGGTTGATGATTTGCTTCGGTTCAACGCCCGGTTTCTTCTCCGTCACAGGCTCAAGATCGAGTGTGACAGGCTGCTCCGCGGAAGGGGCGTGCCTTGACTGAATGGGACCAGCCGAGCCGTTTACGGGCGCCTTTGGCGGAAGCCCGGCGGCTTCGCGCTCGGCTTCCTCCTGCTGACGCACTATGTCTGGGTCCATTATGATCGTCCCCCCTCGCTGCGTTCAAGCGGGATAGTAACTTATGAGTGTCGCACCAAAACAAGCAAAAACGGGTGCGGCAAACAAGTAGCCCTGATGGCAGACGCCGCCTGTTCGCGAATTGGCCGGCGCTCTGCCTCGATTCAGGCGAAAAGACGCGCCCCGGCTCAGCAACATTGTCCCGGCCTAATATCTTCCTGCGGTGAGGCCTTGACGATTGGCGTTGGAAAGGTGAAGGAAAACTCGCGGGCAGCCTGGAGGTCATATGGACAAGGACGGCAATGACGAAAACGGTCCGGCTGTGGCGACGGCGTTGACTCAACTGGGCCGCGACCCTTTCCGCTACTCGGGCTTCGTCAACGCGCCGGTCTTCAGAGGGTCTACGGTTCTCTTCCCCGACGCCGAAAGCCTCGAGTCCCGAGAGGTGGAATACACCTATGGCCGCCCTTCCAATCCGACCACGCGCGCGCTCGAACTTGCGCTGGCCAAGCTCGAAGGAGGGGAGCGGACATTCCTGACCCCGTCAGGGCTCAGCGCGGTTTCAACGACGCTTCTAAGTTTCGCCGAAACAGGCGGCCACATCCTCATCAGCGACAGCGTTTACATGCCGACGCGACGCTTCGCAAACCGCGTTCTCAAACGGCTCGGCGTCGACATCGAGTATTACGATCCCCTGATAGGCGACGGGATCGCGCGCCTGCTGCGGCCGGAAACGAAACTCGTCTTTACCGAGTCGCCCGGGTCCCAGACCTTCGAGATTCAAGACATCCCCGCGATCTGCAAAAGAGCGCGAGGCCTTGGCGTCCCCGTCGCCATCGACAATACCTGGGCCACCCCGCTTTATTTCCGCGCCTTCGACCACGGCGTGAACATCTCCGTCCAGGCGGCCACGAAATATATTGTTGGCCATGCCGACGCGCTTCTCGGCGCGATCACGTGCGATGCATCGTCAAGGAGGGCGGTGGCGTCCACGCACGAAGCTCTCGGCCTTTGCGTCAATGGCGAGGACTGCTTTCTGGCACTTCGAGGGCTCCGCACGCTCGCCGTGCGGCTGGAGCGGCATTGGAAGTCGGGCCTCGCAATCGCCGAATGGCTGCAAAGCCGCCCCGAGGTTGCGTCGGTGGTGCACCCTGCCCTTGCAAACCATCCGGGCCACGAGCTGTGGCGCCGTGATTTTCTGGGCGCAAGCGGCCTTTTCTCGATCTATCTGAAGCCGTGCTCCGACGCTGCGGTAAAACGCATGTTGAACGCGCTTCGCATTTTCGGCATGGGCTACTCCTGGGGCGGTTTTGAAAGCCTGATCGTGCCTTTCGACTGCACGCCGGCAAGAACAGCTACCGTGTGGAACACGCAAGATCCTGCGCTCAGGCTGCATATCGGTCTTGAAGACGTCGAGGATCTGAAACGCGATCTTGAGTGCGGTTTCGCGGCGCTTCGCGATTATCCTTGAAAGCCGCCGGTCTTGGTTTATATCCGTCCACAGTTTTATGGGACCCCCTCAAGGTTCGGCATAAGGCGAATCAGATAGGCTTACGCTCCAAAAGTACTGGAGCCAGCCTTTGCGTCCTCTATCCCTGCCGCTTCCGCAGCCGTCGCGTGGAGCTACGGCTTATCTTGGCGTGGAGCGCTCTGCTCGCGGTCTCAAATGGGTTGAGCGGCTTTCGCCGTCGCAGGCCTATCTCGGCGCAGCGATCGCGCAGCGTCATAATTTGCCGGAAATTATTGGGCGGCTCCTTGCGGCTCGCGGCGTCACGCTGGAGGAGGCGCCCGATGTCTTGAATCCGACGCTGCGGGCGCTTTGCCCCGATCCCGCGACTTTTTCCGATATGGATAAGGCGGCTGAGCGCATAGGCCACGCCATTCTGACCGGTGAGAAGGTCGTGATTTTCGGCGATTACGATGTCGATGGCGCTTCGTCGTCCGCTCTGCTTCGCCGCTTCCTCGCCTCGCACGGCCTCGATGCCCGTATCTACATTCCCGATCGGGTCACGGAAGGGTATGGGCCTAACAGGGCGGCGATCGCTTCGCTGATCGAGAACGGCGCACAGCTCATCGTAACGGTTGACTGCGGCTCCACGAGCTTCGATGCGCTCGAAGTCGCCGCCAAGCGAGGCGTGGACGTTCTCGTCGCCGACCATCACCAGGTCGGCGAAGACCTTCCGCCTGCGCACGCCATCGTCAACCCCAACCGTCAGGACTGCCTGAGCGGGCAAGGCCATCTTTGCGCCACGGGCGTTGTCTTCCTGATGTGCATCGCCATCCAGCGGCATTTACGAGCGAAGGGTTTTTATGCGAAGCGAAAGCCGCCGGACCTTCTGGAATGGCTCGACATCGTGGCCTTGGCCACCGTTTGCGATGTGGTGCCGCTGACGGGCGTGAACCGCGCTTTCGTGGTGCAGGGGCTGAAAGTCCTGCGCGGCTACAAAAATCCCGGCCTCAAGGCGCTTTGCGACGCCGCAGGCGTGAACAAGCCGCCTTCGCCCTATACGCTCGGCTTCGTGCTCGGCCCACGGATCAACGCGGGCGGACGCATTGGCGACGCGGGCCTCGGCGCACGGCTTCTCGCCTCGGACGATCCTACTGAAACGGCTCGCATCGCCGAAACGCTCGACAAGCTGAACCGGGAACGCCGCGAGATCGAGCTGAGGACGGTTGAGGAAGCGGGCGCCTGGGCGGACCGCGCATTGCTGGAAGACCCGGCATGCCCCATCATCATCGCTGGCTCGCCGGCTTGGCATAAGGGCCTAGTCGGGCTCGCCGCAAGCCGCTTGACGGAGCGGTTTCAACGCCCTTGCCTCATTTTCTCCCAGGATGAGCACGCAGGAGAAGCAACGGGTTCGGCGCGTTCCGTTTCGGGCGTCGATATCGGGGCGGCCGTGCGAGGCGCGGTCGAGGCGGGCGTCGCGAAGAAAGGCGGCGGCCACGCCATGGCCGCTGGCGTCACCATCGAACAGCACCGCTTTCACGAACTGTCGGCGTATCTGCGAGAGGCTCTGGGGCCTTCTTATCGGGCGGCGGCTGCGGCGCCGGTGCTTGCCGTGGACGGGGCGTTGACGCCGCGTGCCGCGACAATCGAGTTTGCGATGCAGCTTGAGAGCGCCGGGCCTTACGGGCAGGGAAATCCCGCGCCGCGGTTCTGTCTGCCTTCGGTCAGGCTCGCCATGGTGAAAGAGATCACGGGCGGCCATCTGCGCTGTGCGTTGCAGGCTGTGGACGGAAGCCAGATCAGCGCCGTCGCCTTCCGGGCCGCAAACTCGGAAATCGGCGCCGCGCTCGCGCAAGGGCGCGACCTTGCCTGCCATGTGGCGGGGCGCATCGAACGGGACGAGTGGGGCGGGCGAAACCGAATTGAATTTCAAATCGAGGATGTCGCCGCCGCCCCCAAACGCTAAGAAGCGATTTGAGTTTGCAGGATTGCAGGCTTGCCAAGCTGTACAAACGCGACTTATATCGTCGTGCGGCTGGCGACGCCGCAAAGCGCCCCCTTCGTCTATCGGTTAGGACGCAAGATTTTCAATCTTGAAAGAGGGGTTCGACTCCCCTAGGGGGCGCCAAATTTTAATTAAATCAACGCCTTGGTTTGATCGAGCCTTTCGCGCGTAATCCGATGACAGAATCTGATATTCTATAAAGCGCCGGCTCAGCTTGAAGCTGGCTGCGCGGCGGCAGGCGTTTCACGTCCTACGCAAGTTTCGAGAAGCTTCGCAATCGCTGAACGATCAGGGCATATTGTAGAGCTGACGCATCAGGAGCCCTTGGCTGCAATCAAGGAAAGGAAGTGCAAACCCATGGCCAGCCTCAGCCTGGAACATTCCAATGAACTTATCCGGCACGCCATCGAAAAGGCCGCCGCCGACTACGGGCGGCCGATTTGCGCGGCGATTTGCGATGCGGCGGGATTACTCGTCGCCTTCCAGCGGGTGGAAAGCACGCCAATCCGCAGTATCGCCATATCGCAAGCCAAGGCCTACAGTGCTGCTCGCATGCAAGTGAATACAGACGCGCTGCTCGACCGCCTGCGCCACGAAAACATTGCGCTATCCTACTTTTGCGATGACCGGCTTACGGCGTTGCCCGGCGGCAGCATCCTCAAAAACGCCGAAGGCGTGATGGTCGGAGCAGTGGGCATCAGTGGTCTAGCCGCCGCCGAGGATCAACAGGTCGCCAACCATGTTGCAGAGCTTGCGGCCCAGAGGGTTATCCGGTAGCGGTCAGTTCCGGCGCTTTCTTCGAGACTGCGTGTTGAGCCGCGTTCGGGGCAGCGCCGCGCGTGAGAGCGCTTAGCCTCGCCTCGCCCTAAAATCCTCGCGCCGCAGTTCGATCGGCATTCCGTGAGGCGTCCGGTCGGCGGCATGGTCCCACGCGCGGGCATAGTCGGCCAGACTGTGCGCCGTGGTCACTCCTTTCTCCGCGACGATACGCTCGAGCGTGGCGAGCCAGTGGCGATAGTAGTTGTGGCCGGTGTCGGGATCGCCGGCTGCTTGCGCCTTGCGGATCTCCTCCCCAAGCGCCCTGGCCCACTCCTCCCAGCTGAAAAGCCCGCTCTCCTGCAGCGCCAGCGCCATGGCGAACGCGCGCGCCTCCCAAGGCTCGCGGAAGACCGGGCCGTCTCCATCGCCCGGCAGACCAGCATTGGCTCCGACGGCCAGGAGCCCAGATTGGGGATCGCCGCTCATGTCAGGCAGGCTCCAGATAAGGCTCGAACGCATCCACCGACACGCTAACATCCGCCTCGGCGTCAGGCCCCCATAGTTCCCGCCCATCGAAACGTACGGTGTACAGCCATTGCGGATCCTCGCCGCAACCGGCCACAACGCTGTCCGGATAGACATGCGCGCCGTGCGCCCGCTCGACCAAGCCGACATGGCCGCGGACATATCGCGGCAGGCGCGTATGTCCTTTAGGGTGAATGTTG
>JBAVVQ010000441.1:0-7471 GCA_049697375.1 Rhodomicrobium sp. | reverse complement strand
GGTAGAAGCGGCGTTCCGTCTCCCCTTGCGGGAGAAGGGCAGGATAAGGGATATCGACGCCACTCACCCATGAGAGCGCCCATCGCAGACGACATCCCCGGCAAGCGTGTGTGTGTGGTCGTGGCGATGCTCATAGATGCCGAGGCTGTCGGCGGCTTTCGGGCCGAACAGCCGCACATATTCGGGGTGCCCCGCAACCGTGGCGGGCCTGCCCTCGCAGCAGACATGCCGGTTGAGGCAGACCACACGGTCACTTGCGCCGAGCACCACGTGCAGATCGTGGGAGATCAGGAGAATGCCGCAGCCGCGATTGTCTCGGATCGCCGTGATCAGCTCGTAGAACTGGCCGCCCCCCGCGAAGTCCACCGCCTGCGCGGGCTCGTCCAACACGAGCAATTGCGGATCGCGGGCAAGCGCGCGCGCAAGCAGAACGCGCTGAAATTCGCCGCCGGACAATTCGCTCAGTTGCGCATCGATGATGCGTTCCGCGCCTGTTTCTCCCAGGCAGGCGGCCGCTCGCTCGCGCGGCACCGCCTCGCTTAGCGACATGAAGCGCCGCACCGAAAGCGGAATGATGCGATCGACCGGAAAGCGTTGCGGCACATAGCCGACACGCAGCCCCGGCCTGCGAGTAATGCGGCCCGCCGAAACGTGTGCAAGCCCGAGCAACGCACGCGCCAGTGTCGTCTTCCCAGCGCCGTTTGGCCCGATCAGCGTCACGATTTCCGAAGAATGGACGGCGATGCTGACGTTCTCAACCGCGGGCTTGCCTCGAAAGGACAGCGAGACCCCCTCAGCCGCCACAAGCAACTCCCCAGCCGTTCTCGCCTGAGCCTCTTCGACAACATCCGCCTTCACCTGCATCAGCATGAGCCGCCCCCTTTGCTCGTCTGATGGCATTCGGCGCAAATACCGCTAACCTCGATCACGACATTGCGCGTTCGAAAACCGCTGGCCCGGGTGGATGCTCCGATAGCGTGGAAGGCATCTGGCGCATTGGTTTCGCTGACGCGCTCGCACCCCTCACAAACAAGCGTGATGGTTTGCGGTCCGGTCGGATGCTCGGTCATACAGGCGAAAAAAGCGTTTCGGCTTTCGAGCCGATGAATAAGGCCCGCGCTTTGGAACACCTCCAGAATGCGATAGACGGAGACAGGCGCGAGGCGCTTTCCGTCCTTTGCAAGGCTCTCGATCAGATCGTAGGCGCTGACAGGCTTGTGGCTTCGCGCAACATGGCGGAACACTTGCTCGCGAAGCGCCGTCCACTTGATCCCAAGCTCCAGGCATCGCGTTCTGGCGCGTGCGAGCGCGTCGCTGACACAAGCGCCGTGGTCGTGGTCGCGCGCGGGAAAAGAGGCGGCTTTTGGTTGGATCATGTCAGTCATGTAATGTTATTACCTATCTTTGGCAATTCCTTCCTTTGCTCCGCTGATGGCTGAAGACAGGGTGAGGCAGCATGACGCTGTCACACCTAATTGGATGATTTTTCGGAGCACTTTGTTGATAGCGCGCCTACGGCTCCCGCCACCTGTCTTGAAAATTCAATAAATGTGATGCACATTGGCGATGTCGAAGTGTTGATCCTGAAGCATAACCGGAGCAATACAGAAAGAAGGGTTCTTACGCTGAGGCCTAACGTTCTGCATCAAGAGTTCTCTGAACTCAAACCGCGCCGCGCGAAACGCGCCCCCGCGGCTTCCGCCTCTCTCTCCCGCCTGATCACGCAAGCGCTCGAGGACGCCAAGGCTGATGGGATCGTCATCATCGACTTGGCGGGCAAAACCTCGCTCGGCGATACCATGATTGTCGCGTCCGGCCGCTCTCAACGCCATGTGGGCGCGATCGCCGACAAGCTCATCGAGAAGTTGAAAGAGGAAGGCCTTCGCGATACACGTGTCGAAGGGATGGCCCTCTGCGATTGGGTGCTCGTCGATGCGGGCGATGTGATCGTTCACATCTTTCGTCCCGAGGCGCGTGAGTTCTACAATCTCGAAAAGATGTGGGGCTCCGAAAGGCCGAAGCGGGAAGAAGCCCCCGGCTAGAACCGGTCAGACAGGACGGTCAGAATGAAGATATCTATTCTGGCCGTTGGCCGGTTGAAGAGCGGCGCCGAGCAAACGCAGTTCAACCGCTATTTCGATCTTTTCAACGCGTCCGCGCGTGGCCTTAAGATGCCACCGATGACAGTCTTGGAAATCGGCGAAGGCCGAAGCCACTCTCCCGCGGAGCGCAAAGACGCGGAAGCCGAGGAGCTTCTCGAAAAGGTCGGTCGCTCGCGCCTTGTTGTGCTCGACGAGGAGGGCAAATCACTGACCTCCTACGAGTTCACGGCAATGGTTTCGCGGCTTCGCGACGAAGCGCTCGATGTCGCGTTCGCCATCGGCGGCCCCGATGGGCACGGCGACGCACTCAAGAAAGCTGCGCACTTCCAGCTCTCTCTCGGACGCATGACCTTGCCTCACGGCCTTGTCCGCATCGTCCTTGCCGAACAGCTCTACCGCGCAATGACCATCATGCAAGGTCACCCCTACCATCGCGCCTGAGGCCCAACCTGCCTCCGGCGCCAGAGCGTGGCATTTTTCAAATCGGTAGATGGAAGCCGATTTCAGCGCCATTCATGGTCCGGATCTCGTTGTTCCTTCTCACTCCGGGCAGCCCGGCGTACATTTTCAAATAATCCCGCGACATCCGCTCGACCGTAAATCGGTTTTCAAACGCTTTACGAACCGCGGCGCGATCAATCTTTGAAAGCGCGGATACCGCTTTTGCCGCTTCTTCGACACTGTCCACCACAAAGCCGCTGACGCCGTTGTCGATCACCTCGGGAACGGACCCCGACCGGAAAGCGATCACCGGCGTTCCGCAGGCCAGGGATTCGATCATGACAAGACCAAAGGGTTCGGGCCAATCGATGGGAAAAAGAAGCGCCAGCGCCTCGCCGAGAAAGCGCGCCTTCTGATGCTCGGCGATTTCACCGATGTACTCCACATTGGGATGAACTCTAATCATGGGTTCGATCTTCTCATCCCAGTATGCCTGATCGTGCTTGTCGACCTTGGCCGCGATCTTGAGGGGAACCCCGGCGCGCGCTGCGATCGCGATGGCGCGGTCGGGCCTTTTCTCAGGCGATATCCGTCCCAGAAACGCGAGATAGCCGCCCTGCGGCTGAGGCGAGAAGCTTAAGAGATCCCTGGGAAGCCCATGATAAACGTTGCCGGCCCAATTCACATTTTTGGGCAATGGCTCGCGTTGGTTATAGGAGATCGAAGACACAGGGACATTGGGGAAAGTTGAGTAAAACGGGATCAGTTCAGGGAGATCTAGACGGCCGTGGAGCGTCGTAACGGTTTTGCCTGCGAATTGATGGATGATGGGAAACTGGAGAATGTGAATGTGAAAATGAATAACATCGAACTCGTGAGCGCGCTGCCGCACCTGCTCGAGCATCATAACGTGATGGGGTATGGGATCGACAATTTGGGGATTGAGCCTGAGGCCGATCTCGGCGCCAGCCACAAGCTCGGCGCGTGTTATTGAATCGCCACTTGCGAAAAGTGTGACGTCATGGCCTTGATCGACCAGTTCCTCGGTTAAGTAAGACACGATCCGTTCCGTCCCGCCGTAGAGCTTCGGCGGGCAGCTTTCGGCAAGGGGTGCAATCTGAGCGATTTTCATCGGAAACCTTCTCCCAAACTATGACAAGACGCCTGCGCCGGGTGATCTCCTATGGCGCGCATCTTTCAAACACGTGGGCAAAGCAATAGGTCCAGCCGCGGTCCCGCTCCTAGCTTCAGCTGAGAAATTCTTTCTAAATATAAGTCTTAATTCGAAACAACGAAAACCGGAGACGAAATATTGTGTAATATTGCCGGTCACACATTGTTGTAGACCGTCGGCGGACGCGGTGGTTCTGGAGAAGCCATCATATCTGCTGCGGATTTGGAGCGGCGGGAGGCGCGCTTGGCGCGGCGGAGGCCGACGGCGCTTCTTCCTTCACAGTCTTTCGCGCCCCTCGCAGGCTGCGGCTCAAGCTTTCGACGCCGTCGCGAAATCGTTCGACGCCCCGCATCAGCGATTCTCCGCGCCGCAATCGCCGGTCCAAGGCGGCCATGGTGCGGGCCATGCCGGGGTCGTCGTCTTCCAGCCAGATAGAGAACACGCGCGCATAGACCGAGAGAAGGCCGCGCACGCGCAGGAAGCCGGTCGCGCCCTCGCCGCTGATCCCGGCTGCGGCAAGCATCCAATATTGCGATTTCAGCGCCGGCCGCATCTGCGCGAGCGAACCGCCGAGGCTTGAACCGACGTCGTCGCGGATGCGCCGGATGGCGGCCTTGTAAGGCTGCATCAGCTCGAAGCGCGTGAGCAGCACATCGAAGAGGCGGTCGCGCGCAACGTCAGGACCGGGGGCCGGGAATTTTTCAATAACGGCCAGATCGATCGCGCGCGAGAAGGCTGCGAGGATCTGCCCTTTGCTCTGGAATTCCTTGCGGAACTCGATAAGCGGCACATGGGCCTCGGCTGCGATCTCGCCCAGGCTCAGATCGCGCCAGCCTCGGGTCTCAGCCAGACGCAACGCCGCTGCGATAATGCGATCGCGGTTCGTCGTCCCTTCGAGCATGGTCTCTCTCCGTTTTGCAAGCGCCTCGCGTTATATTGCCGTCCGGGGAGCGGCATTCAACGGTGGGCTCCGGGGACGGGCTCGCGTTGCGTTTGCTTGCCGATCTCCTGGGCGAGATCTTAGGAAAAAGCTCCTTATCGGAAAGTTAACGGAGTTAAGCTGTTGATTCTATTTATATATTTATAAGCCGCCGGCGCAACGGGCGAGCTTAGGATGCTACTGGCTTGGTTAACAGGCGAAGTCTCAACATATTTAACGGACTTTTGCGCGTCCCAGTAAATGAAATAATTCCGGCATTAAATTTAATTTAATGGGCAATTTGTTAAGGATAAAATATGTGGTTTTTTCAATACGTTAGAGCGTCTTGTGCCTCCCCGGCCGAAGGCGCGGCGCTCGTCCGCTTCGCGCCCGGTAAACCAAATGCTAACCAAAACATGACCGGAAATAATTGCGGGCGCCCTCCCGTTAACCACAAAGCGGTAAACATCATGGCGCAGCCCCGGCTGGTATCATCCGTTTACCGTCGCCGCGCGCCTTTGCGTCGAACAATTGGAGCGCGACGGACGGCGGCATGCGGCCGCCGGGTTTCGATTCTATTCGAGGCGGTTTGACCTGCTAGCAGTAGGCCGCAAAATGTACCGGTACGCGCGAAGTTTACGCTTCGCCCCGGTACATCGGTGTTTTCCGTAATGATGAGGGGCAGGAACCATGCTTTCGGGGGATCCGTTTGAAAGGTGGGTACAGGCGCGGCCACATAACTCTGACGATTTTCTAAGAGGCTTGGTCACGTTGATGTATGTGGATGACGAAGGGCGATCAGATGCCATAGGTAACGGTTTCGTCGTTTATGCCCATGAGAATGCGGCGATCTGTATGACAGCCTCACACAACTTCGAGCACATCAAGGCGCTACAGCGGCGGCGGCGGATGCCAAGCCACCCATCCTTACCCCAAGACTTCTCCGTAAAGGGTACCCAATATTTAGATAACAGTGGAGTATACGCGTTTTACGTTGGAAATGGTCAACCCACGGTTTGCCAAGTCGACCAAATCAGCTACCAAAAGAGCTACGATGTAGCAGTCTTCGCAATCCACTTTGAGGTAGGCCTCGGGACACAGAAAGCATTTCTGTGGAAGACCGCAGTCGACTTTGCAATGCCCAACATCGGAGATGAGGTGGCGTTACTGGGTAACGAACTCATCTACAAAGAAGTGGGTGAAGGCAAATATACTCTTGAACAAAAGCTACAGTTCTTTTTCGGCTCTGTCACTAATTTGATCTCCGGTGTCGATCGGATGGGACAATACCACAGCTTCGAGACAGCGATACCGATCCGCCCTGGTTTGAGCGGTGCACCAATACTAAAGAAACCCGAGGTTGGTGGCACCATGATTGCTTGTGGAGTTGCGTCTTCTGATCTCTCTCCCAAAGAAGCCTTCGACGATTGCAAAGTTGCTGGGTGTTCACACGGGGCTTCTCTTTGGCCAAGCCTTGCACTCGGAATTGTAGCTCACCACGGTGCTGAGTATGGATTTCTATCGTTATTCGATTTGGTTCAGCGTGGTATCCTCGAAAACAAGACCGTTGATGTCGAAACGCGGGTAATCGTGAAAACTGATGACACCGAAATTATCTACGTCGACACTCGCATATCACCACCTTCCACGCACGTTCTAAGAACGCCCAAGCATCCGCTTATCGAAATGGCCGATAAAGGGGGATGGAATGGTCCGTTGCCCTCGTGATCGGCGGCAATCTCGTGGGGCGCGTATGATACCCCCCGCCGCCGTGACTTCGAGCGCGCTTTCCGAGGCCGGGTAGATGTGAGGCCCTTTGCGGCGAATGCAACGTTTGGGTTCCAGAGCATTTCGGTTAGGAGTGCAACATTCACCATCGGCCGTTAAAAGCCGCCGTCCCCAACACAATGATCCCATGGCGGGCGGCGTACCCTCCGCTGTCCGGATTAGCGGCTTTTGCTCAGGCGCCGGGCTTTCATGAGACCATAACCGAGCATCGCCATCAAGCGCTCAAGCTCGGCATCGTGGACTCCAAGCTCGCGCAAATGCAGCATCGTGTTGACGACATAGTCGATATTCGCGCCCGATTTCCCGGCGCTCCGCCGGACGAGCCACGCCTGCATTTCCAGAGGGATGCGGCCAGCATATTGCCGGTTGCGGCGATCGACGACGAAGCACAGGGCCCCGACATGCCGGCCGCTTCCGTCGAGAAGCTTCACTGGCTGCTCGCTCGCGTGATAGGTATTCATGGCGTTTTCCCGGCGCTGAAGGTAAAGCCGTGTGTCGAGCGCCCGCTGCTTCGCCACCCGGAAGGCCATGCCTTCGCATTTGCCGCCCTTATCGAGGCCGAAGACCAGGCCGGGCGCCGTGGGAACGCCCCGATGCACCACCGAGTAGAGACAAAGCGCCCGGTGGGCGCCCTCTATCAGCGCGTGCGTGGCTTCTTCGTATCGAAAACCGGGCCGCCACATCAGCGAGCCGTAGGCGAAAACCCATAAATCCAAAGCCGCTTATCCCACCAATATGCAAATCCGGTCTAATTCGTTTTCCTGCGCCCCGCATCGCCCTTGAGGCGTCCGAAGTCGGGGGCAGGCGTTTCCTGGCCTGCATCGATGATGCCACGGCGGATCGCGCGGGTCCGCGTGAAACGATCGAAAAGCGCGTCTCCATCGCCCCATCGGATGGCCCGCTGCAAGGCCGCATGATCCTCGGTGAAGCGGCCCAGGATTTCGAGCACCGCCTCTTTGTTGTTCATGAAGATGTCGCGCCACATGGTCGGGTCAGAGGCTGCAATGCGGGTGAAGTCGCGGAAACCTGAAGCCGAGAACTTGATCA
>JBAVVQ010000440.1:0-8142 GCA_049697375.1 Rhodomicrobium sp. | reverse complement strand
GACCTCGTCGTGCTCGCCCGCTACATGCAGGTGCTGTCGGAAGGGCTGTGCGAGAAGCTTGCGGGCCGCGCCATCAACATCCACCATTCGTTTCTGCCGAGCTTCAAGGGCGCGAAACCCTATCATCAGGCGCACGCGCGCGGCGTGAAGCTGATCGGAGCTACGGCGCATTATGTGACGCCTGTGCTGGACGAGGGGCCGATCATCGAGCAGGACGTGGCGCGCGTCGACCATGCCATGTCGATCGAAGATCTGGTGCATATGGGGCGGGATGTGGAAAGCGTCGTGCTGGCGCGCGCCGTCAAGTGGCACGTCGAGCACCGGATTCTCTTGAACGGAAACCGCACCGTGGTCTTCCGCTGAGTAGGAAACGGCGCCACACAAGCTTTGTTACCCATTTTTGATAGAGTTTTATTAGTTAAGCTTGCGTTTGATTCAGATTTCCTGCGCCGCGCAGAAAAGGATATATTCCAATAACAACAATAAAAGAGGTGGTGCTGTGAGCAAAATCGACGGCGTTCTCGCGGAGCTCGAGTCCGTGCTTGAAAAGCTGGGCGGCGTTCAGAGCCGGCTGCGGGAAATCAAGGAGGAGTCCGAGGCGGTGGAAAAGGCAAGGGATAGCCTGCGCAGGCCGAAATCCAAAAAGAGCAGCGCCCATTGATCGCCCGCCCTCCGCTCCTGCTCCGGATCTGTGGAGCGCTCCGATTTTTGCTTGTCATTTCAGAGCCAAACCTGCTTTGTGGAGCGCAGCCAGTGAGTTGCTAAACGTGAGTGAGGGTTCCGTGCAGACGGTCAGCCGTTATGCGATCCAGAGCCTCGGCGTGGCATTTGTCGTTCTCGCGCTGAAAAGCTTGGCCTATTGGATCACAGGATCCGTCGCGCTCTTATCCGACGCGCTCGAAAGCACTATCAACGTCGCCGTCGCGGGCGCAGCTTACTTTGCGCTCCGTGTCAGCGAAACGCCGCCTGACGCGAAACATCCCTTCGGCCATCACAAGGCCGAGTATTTTTCCGCCGTTCTCGAAGGCGCCCTCATTATCTTTGCCGCCATCGCCATCTTCCGCGAAGCGGCCATGCATTTTTTCGAGCCGAAGGAACTCGACGCACCCGCGCTTGGCATCGCGCTCAACGTCGTCGCGTCTGCGATCAACGCCGTGTGGGGCTGGCGCCTCATCCGCATCGGCCGCCGGGAGAAATCGCCAGCGCTCGATGCCGACGGCCGGCACGTCCTGTCTGACGCCGTGTCATCGGCCGGCGTCGTGGTTGGCCTGACAGCGGCTATCCTCACAGGCTGGCTCCAGTTCGACGCCATCATTGCCGCCTGCGTTGGCCTTTATATCCTCGCCCAGGGCTGGGGCCTTGTGAAAGACAGCGTCGGCGGCCTGATGGACCAGGCCGTAGACCCGGAGACGCTTTCCATCATCCAGGCCAACATTGAAAAGGCGGCGGCCGGGGCCATCGAGGCTCATGATTTGCGAACACGTCATGCGGGGCCTGTCACTTTCATCCAGTTCCATCTGGTGGTGCCAGCCAACATGACCGTGACGAAGGCGCACGATATCTGCGACCGCATCGAGAACGCGCTTCGGGAGGCAGTCCCCGGCGCACGCGTGTCGATCCACGTCGAACCTGAGCATAAGGCGAAACATGAAGGCATTATGATGCGCGCGGCGGGTGGCGTTTCATGAGGTCGTATCTCGGCCTGGCGCGGCGGTCTCAGCGGCGCGACTGGTAGACGTCGCTCATTTCCCTCACGGCCCGAACACTCTCTTCAAGCGCGAACCAATAGTGCGCGGGAAGTTCGAGGTTGAAGATCGCGTCCGGCTGGAAGGTGAAATCCTGCATGATCGAGGTCCAGGGAATGCTGCCCCACCCGATAGGAAGATGCAGGTCGCCGAGGCCATAGGCCAATCGCTCGGAGCGGGAGAAGGTCCAGAAGTGAGTCGGATCGCCAAACGAGTCATGAATGTGCAGGTGGCTCGAGACGCGCGCCAGCGCCTTGGCTTCGCTGAAAAAATCAGCGCCCTCCGCCTTGCAAAGCAGAGCGGCATGGGAAAAATCGAGACAGCCTCTCACGTTCGGATGATTGATGGCTTCAATCTCGCGGGCCAGCCGGGATGGCAGTGACGGCCGCTCTTTTGATCCCATCGGAGGAATATTCTCGACGGCGATGATCATCGAGTGCTTCGCCGCGATTTCTCCCAGCGATGCGAAGGCCTCGCGCTGGCGAGCATAGAGATCCTCGATCTCCGCCTCAGTTTGCCCTACCGTCACGCGGCCCCCGTGAAGGACGAGATGCAGCGCGCCGATTTCCGCCGCCACTTCGGTCACCGCTTTCGCAACCGTCAGATGGCGTGCAACGATCTCTGGCGATTGCATGAAATTGAGGGCGATAGGGCCGTGCGCGGTGTATCCAAGCGATCGCGCTTTAAGGGCGTCGCTCAGCCGCTGCATTTGCGACTGGAGCAACCGGCCGCCAGCAATCAGGTCCATGCCAAAAAGCGGCAATTCCACAAAATCGACGCCGAACTCCTCAGCCTGGTCGAGGTTTTCCCTCAACCGGTCGAAATAGATGTCTTCCTGGACAGCGCTCGAAAAACCCACGCCGCGCACAGCCGCCATGGCCCGACCTCCTCGTTTGGACATGCCTAAACCGCGCCTGCGAAACAAGCGTAACAGAGGCGCGGGTTGATCGATTCTAAAGTGCCGGAGCTGCCCGCGTCCATTTGGGACGCGGGCTATTCCAAGCCCGCGCAGAAGCGCTGGATGCGGCGGCAGGACTCTTCGAGCTCTTCCGCCGACGTTGCGTAGGAGATGCGGAAGTAGGGCGACAGGCCGAAGGCCGCGCCGTGAACGACGGCGACGCCTTCATCCTCCAAGAGCGCCGTCACCACATCCTCGTCATTCTCGAGCGTCTTGCCCTTCGGTGTGGTCTTGCCGATCAGACCGGCGCAGGACGGATAGACGTAGAATGCGCCTTCGGGCGTTGGGCACTCGATGCCTTTCGCCTGGTTCAGCATCGACACGACGAGATCGCGGCGATCCTTGAAGCTCTTGGCGCGCTCGGCCAAGAAGTCCTGCGGCCCGTTCAGCGCCTCCACGCTGGCCCACTGGCTGATGCTCGCCGGATTCGAGGTTGTCTGCGATTGCAGCTTTGTCATCGCTTTGATGAGATGCTCAGGCCCCGCGCAATAGCCGATACGCCAGCCGGTCATGGCATACGCCTTCGAGACGCCGTTCATGGTGAGAGTGCGCTCGTAGAGTCCGGGCTCCACTTGCGCTGGCGAGGTGAATTGAAGGCCGTCATAGACGAGGTGCTCGTACATGTCGTCGGAGAGCACCCAGACATGCGGATGCCGCATCAGCACATCGGTCAGCGCCTGCAGCTCGCTGCGCGTGTAGGCGGCGCCTGTCGGGTTCGACGGGTGGTTGAAGATGAGCCACTTGGTCTTCGGCGTGATGGCCTGCTCCAGCGTCTCGGGGCTGAGCTTGAACTTCGTCCCGATGCCGGCCTCGGCGAACACACATGTCCCGCCCGCCAGCAAGACGATGTCAGGATAGGACACCCAGTAGGGCGCCGGAATCACCACCTCATCGCCGCGGTTCAGCGTCGCCATCATGGCATTGTAAATCACCTTTTTGCCGCCGGGCGACGCCATGACCTGGCCCGGCTTGTAATCGAGCCCATTCTCGCGCTTGAACTTCCGGCAGATGGCTTCCTTCAGCTCCGGGATACCGTCCACGTTCGTGTATTTCGTCTTGCCGTCTCGAATCGCCTTGATCGCCGCTTCCTTGATGTTGTCCGGCGTATCGAAATCCGGCTCGCCTGCGCCAAGGCTGATCACGTCCTTGCCCGCCGCTTTCAGCTCGCGCGCCTTGGAGGATACGGCGATGGTCGGCGAGGGCTTCACGCGAGCAAGCGCGTCGGACAGGAAAGCCATGGTCAAGTCTCCGTTATCGGGGGGATGCACGCATAAAACTATGCTTCCGGCGTCCGCGGCGCAAGGGCCGGCGGCGCAGCTTTGCGCGCTTCGAACGATGGAGCGACTCAAAAAGCGGCGGCTTGAGCAGCAATTCGCGACGCTCTTCCGTGCTTACTTCGCCGCGGTGACCTGGCCCCTGATCTCGCCTGCCTTATTCGCAGCAGTGTGGATGTTGATATACAAATTGCCCGCTTTCAGATCGGCGATTTGCTGATCCGTGAGCTTGGCCGAACCCTCAATTGGACTATCAACCTTTTGAAAGGGGATGGCCACAGGGGCATTTTTGCCAGAAGCGGCTGGCCCATGAATATGGCCCATCGTTGCGGGCCCGGTCAGTCCGGAATAAGTGACTTTCCAGGCTAGAACGTTGGTCGCCGGGTCGAAGGTCACCGTGGCGGCGCCGGAACCGTTGCTTGCGGTGGCAGGCACTTCCTCCGAGGCCTTGAGATCGGCTTTATAAGACATCGTTTCGGCGAGCGCGGCTGGAATCATGATGGCGGAAAGAGCCGTTCCAGCAAGAATAATTCCGAATTTCATTTTCAATCTCCTTGGCTTATGCGCGCATTTTCTTATTGGAGTTGTACCGCTATCGACGGCGCATGCGCGTACATAAACCATTACATCTTTTGGGAAGGCAGGCGTGCTGAATTTCAGGTGAAGTTTAACGCCAGAGCGAGGTCAGAGGGCCGCCCCCACCAAAGACAGGGTCGCAATCAGGAAGCGGCACACGCTCGATATTCACAAGCGCCGCGGGTCTATCGTCAGGCGAGCCTTTCAAAAGATCCCATTGCTGGCCGGGCGGATAAGCTCCGACGACGAGCAGATCCCCGCTTGCAGCCACGCGCTTGTGCCCGGTCCCGGCCGGCAAGACAGCCACATCGCCGGCGGAGAGGTCGAAGTCCTGGCCGGCGTCGCCTCCGAGCCGCACCTTAACGCCGCCTCTCGCGATGGCCAGAGCTTCGTGAGCCGTCGAATGGTAGTGATGAAAACCGTAAACGCCATCGCGCCACTGTGGAGGCCATCCGTTCCGCCGAAACATGCGTTCAGCTTCCGCCGCGGGGTCGCGGCCGGAAACGTCGAAGGCGCGCCGGTAAATAAGCACGGGCAGCCGGGGATTGTTCGGAATGGACCCGTCATCGGCAAATCGGATTGCTAAAGGCTTCGCGCTATCGCCCATTTCCTCTATGTGGCGCCCCCAGCGATGAAAACAATTTCCCGATGTGGAATGAAATTGATCCCTTTTACATTTCGATCCGCGACGCCACCTTAGCGCCCAGGAGCAACGAACGAAAGGAGGTGATCCGATGTCTAGTGGGATCTTTGCGCTTAGGCCACAGCTTGTGCGCGCCACGGAAACGTTGGAGCAGCCTCTGGCGTCAGCCTAGCACGCAGGGGTAACGCCTTGCGGTAGGCAGGGCAAAGCCGGCTGTGGCGAACAGCCAGTCTCACGGGCCGCGGGAACTCCCGCGGCCTTTTTGCTGTCCTGGATCAGCCGCCGCAAGACCTTCTCTCATGGCGCGCCGGAAATTATCCCCAAAAGAGAAGTACTGCGCGTCGCGCCCAGAGCCCCCGCAACCTGACCCGTCGAGCCAGACCTTAAAAGGCTGCCGAAAAAGGACGCTGCCCATGGTTCGATAAGCTCACTATGAGGATCAACTCGTTGAAAACACTCGACCTCATCCTGAGCCTGTCGAAGGATGAAGCCAAACTTCCAGGCTTTTTCAGCAGCCTGTTGAGGTCGCCACTCAGGCGCCGCAACCACATGCGATTGATGCTGATACGGTTTCAGATCAATTGGATGCGGTCCTCATGCGTATTGCTTGCTTTATCCCCCCGGGCTTGCCGAGAGCCATTGAGCCTTTTCTGCAACAGTCGCTCCTTGCCCGGCCTTGCCCAGCCGAAGGGCTCAGTGTATCGCTGGCTGCAAGCTTAGCAGAGGGGCGGATCAATCATGAATTTCCGGCAACTCGGGAGAAAATTGCTCGCGCGCTTGTCGAGCGATAACGACCTTCGCGTTTTCATCTCGATCCTCCGCGAGTATTTTCCCGCTTATAAATACCAATACGGGCTGATCCTTCTTTTGATCGTCGTGGCGTCAATAGCCACGGCTGCGGCGGCTTGGCTTGTCCGGGACGTCGTCAATGGCCTTTTCCTTACAAAGAAAGGGTCGATGTTGATTCCCATATTCCTGGTCGTCATCTTTGCGTTCCTGGTGAAAGGCCTCTCGACCTACTGGCAATCCTTGCTCTCCGCGCGCATCGCAAACGACATGGTCGCCAGGACGCAGGAACGGATGATCAGCCATGTCCTTGTGCAGCCGGCCGTATTCTTCGACCGCTATTCCTCGGACGAATTGATCATGCGCATCAGCATGGGGGCGGGCGCTATCGGCGCAATCCTCAACCGCGTTGTTCTCGCAGGCGCAAGGGACTTGGCGACGATCGCCTCCCTCGCATTCGTGATGGTCCGGCAGGACCTCGTCCTCACATTGATCTGCCTGATTGCGGTCCCGCCCATCTTCTTCTGCATTTCGCTTCTTTTAAAGCGCATCAAGGGCTTGATGCAGCAGGAGATGCAGTCCATCGCCCAGCTTAACAAGCACGTTCGCGAAGCCGTTCAGGGGTTCAAGGTCATCAAGTCCTACAATCTCGAGCCCGTAATCAAGAACGAGGTCGACGCCGTTATCGAAAGCATCAAGGACCGATCCAACAAGGTGTCGGCGCTTGAGAATGCGCCGGTTCCCATCATCGACACGTTGGGCGGCCTCGCCGTTGGGCTGACCATCCTTTACGCCGGGTACCGGACTATCTACGGCGTGTATGACCCCGGCACGTTCATGTCGTTCATCACGGCCATGCTGCTTGCGATGGACCCGGCGCGGCGAGTGAGCCAGCTTAGAGTTGCGCTCAGGACATCATTGGTCGGCGTGGGCCTCGTGCACGGTCTGCTCGAAGACAATGATCCGGAGATGGAAGCTCCCAAAAAAGGCGCCGCGGGAAGCCTCGTCCCCGCCCTGCCCCGTCCTGAGGGAGGCTTGGGCGTCGTGATGGAGGATGTAACCTTCGGCTACTCGCCGGGCGTAAACGTCCTCGAATCCTTCACATTTGAAGCCAGGCCCGGAGACATGGTGGCGCTGATCGGCCCGTCCGGCGCGGGCAAGTCGACGGTGTTCTCGCTTCTGTTGCGCTTCCACCGGCATCAGGAGGGACGCATCCTTGTGGGCGGGCGCGATGTCAAGGATATGCCCGTGACCGAGATCCGCGATCTCATCGCTTATGTCGGGCAGTCCAATTTCATTTTCAGCGGTTCGATCCGGGATAATCTCACGCTCCGCCGGAGCGCCGTGCCGGACGACGCCGTCTTCGCGGCCTGCAAGACGGTCGGCTTGCACGACCACATCGTGAAGCTGCCTAAAGGCTACGACACGTTTGTGGGCGAGCTCGGCTCGCTCATATCGGGCGGACAGGCTCAGCGGCTCAACATTGCGCGGGCGATCATCAAGGATGCCCCGGTCCTGCTCTTCGATGAGGTCACCTCCGCACTCGACGCCGAGAATGAGGAGCTGGTCCGCGAGTACATGCACTCCCAGGCGGGGCGGAAAACCATCCTGGTCATCGCCCACCGGCTGTCCACCATCCGGCAGGCGGACAAGATCGCGCTGGTGCAGGACGGACGCGTCGAGGCGTTCGGCACGCATCACGACCTCATCCGCGGCAACGACTATTACGGCAAGGTGGCGGGGTTGCAGCTGATCGCTTAGCTTGATGCTATTCGCAGCGAGCCTTAGCCCGCTTTTCTCACCAGCACTATCACTGGCGAGTGGTCTTGCATGCACGGCCGCTGAGAGCTGGCCAGGCGCTTGTCGTTTCGTGATGTATCTTTGTTCAGGGAAGCGAACACTGGCGCTCTATCCAGTCTAAACGATCGGAGAGAGCAGGAATACGCGATAAACGTCTTGCCGTCCCATCAAACGTTCCAACAGCACCGAGCCGGTGAGCTGATAATCTGGAGCGTAGAGGCTCATTTGATTGCTTGTGTGATCCAATCGATTTCCTGCATCGCTCCGATCACGCAGTGACATGGAAAATAGTTGCGACGTAGAACCGCATACAGATGCGTCTTTTACTGTTTCGTAACGCAAATAATAAAAATAGAGAGT
>JBAVVQ010000439.1:0-5342 GCA_049697375.1 Rhodomicrobium sp. | reverse complement strand
GTACGGCGTCGCGGCGGCGGCATGGCGGGCGAACGCCTTGAGAACCTTCTCGCGCGTCGCCTTCAGGGTGTTGACGCGCAAATCCACGGGCGCCCGCGCGGCCAAAGCCTGCCCTTCCGCGACCGCGCTATTCCCGAAAACCTCTGAGAAGGAAGGATGAAGCCATTCGGGATAGTCGCCCTGTATCCAAGGCGGAGCATCGGACAGATCGCTGTTCGCGAGGCCGCTCTCCTCCTCGGATGCAAGGGGCGCAGGGCAAAACCCCTCCCCGCTGCAGAAGCTCGCGATCTCCTGAACGGAAACGTTCCAGCCATTTCGAAGCGCAGCCAGCGCGACGGCGCGCGACGTGTCCGAACGCATCAAATAAGAGAGCGATTGTTTCCGCCGCAGGCTGTCGAAGACGAGATTGCCGATCCAGGCGCGGTCGCCCGAGCCTGCGAAGCGGTGCGCTTTGCCCCAATCGGAGAGGGCGACGGAAGCGGGCCGCCCGCGCTCCGTGATCTCGGTGAGGATCTCGATTGCCGCCTGTAGCCTTGCGCCGGGTTGCATGGATCGCGGCGGCGCTAAGCGTTGCCGGTCGGGTAGTTGGGCGCCTCGCGCGTGACCGTGACATCATGCGTGTGGCTTTCGCGCAGGCCCGCATTCGTAATCTTTACGAACTCGGCCTTCTCACACAGTTCTGTAATGGATCGCGAGCCGGTGTAGCCCATGGCCGCCCGCAGGCCGCCCACGAGCTGGTGCAGGACGGCTGACACCGGACCCTTGTAGGGAACCTGCCCTTCGATGCCCTCGGGTACGAGCTTCAAGGTGTCTGCAACCTCGCTCTGGAAATAGCGATCCGCCGATCCGCGCGCCATTGCGCCGAGCGATCCCATGCCGCGATAGGATTTGTAGGAGCGCCCTTGATAGAGGTAAACCTCGCCGGGGCTCTCGTCGGTGCCCGCCAGCAGCGAGCCGATCATCACGCCGCCCGCGCCGCTCGCCAGCGCCTTTGCGATATCGCCCGAATATTTAATGCCGCCATCCGCGATGACAGGTACGCCATGCCGCGCAGCAGCCTCCGCCGCTTCCATGACAGCTGTCAGCTGAGGGACGCCGACTCCCGCGACGATGCGGGTTGTGCAGATGGAGCCTGGGCCTATGCCGATTTTCACGGCGTCCGCCCCGGCGTCGATGAGAGCCAGCGTCGCCTCGGCCGTGGCGACGTTGCCAGCGATTACCTGGATAATATTGGACGCCCGCTTGATGCGCTTCACGGCGTCGAGGACGCGCTGCGAGTGACCATGGGCGGTATCGACGACAATCAGGTCTGCGCCTGCATCCATGAGATATTCGCTGCGCCGGAAGCCGTCTTCGCCCACCGAAGTCGCCGCCGCCACGCGGAGCCGCCCCTGCTCATCCTTGCAAGCGAAGGGATGCTGCTCGGCCTTTTCGATGTCCTTCACGGTTATCAGGCCGATGCACTGATAATCGTCATCCACGACCAGCAGCTTCTCGATGCGATGCCTGTGTAAGAGCCGCTTGGCGTCATCCCGCCCGATATTGTCCTTCACGGTGACGAGATTGCTCTTGGTCATCAGCTCATGGACAGGCTGGGCAGGATTTGTGGCGAAGCGCACGTCGCGGTTTGTGAGAATACCGACGAGCTTGCCCTGGCCGTTGTGATTGGATCCCTCGACAACTGGGATGCCCGAGATCCGATAGGTTCTCATCAGGCCCAGCGCATCTTTCAAGGTTGCGTGCGGCGAGATGGTGACAGGGTTGACCACCATGCCGGATTCGAACTTCTTGACCTGACGGATGTGCTGGGCCTGTTCCTCGGGCTGCAGATTGCGATGAATGACCCCGATGCCGCCCGCCTGGGCCATGGCGATCGCCAGTGGTCCTTCGGTCACCGTATCCATCGCCGCCGAGATGATCGGAATGTTAAGCTTGATGCTTCTTGTCAGGTTGGTCGTGACGTCGACTTCAGAGGGCAACACGTCGGAAAGGCTTGGCTGCAACAGCACATCGTCGAAGGTAAGCCCCGTCTTCTGCCGGATAATGGCCATTTCAAACCCTTTGCGCGTTAAGCCGCGTCGATCTGTTTGGATTTCTTGCTGGGGTTTAGCACCCTCGTCTTGATCTGTAAAATGTGGGCGACGATTTCTCCTGTCCAGTCACGGCCTCGTTGGACAAATTCAGACTTTTCTATAAACGGCAATGCCGTTACGCTTGCGTGCGGCTGATGCGAAGGGGGCGAAGCCTCGCCACAAGCCTTTGGCGACTCTTGCGCCAGTCTAAGGCCCGCCTCACTTACGCCCGGTCGAGCGATAAAGGATCATAAGAATGCTACTGCGTAGACTGACCAACGAGTTGGCCGTTGCGGGGCAGATCACCCCCGGCGACATGCCGGGTTTGGCCGCTCAGGGTATCTGCGGCATCATCTGCAACAGGCCGGATGGCGAGGCGCCCAGTCATCCCACCTATGCGGAGATCGAAAAAGCCGCGGCTGCGAACGGGATTAAGACTGCGTACCAGCCTGTGGTGACGACTGCGATCAGCGACGAGGATGCCGCAACGTTCGGCAGGCTGCTCGATGAGCTTCCCAGCCCCGTGCTTGTTTACTGCCGCTCCGGCATGCGCTCCGCCGCGCTCTGGGCGTTGAGCCAGGCCGGAAAGCTTCCTGTCGAGGACATCGTGGAAGCTGCGGCCATGGCGGGCTACGACCTAAGGCCATTTCTGCCGCGGCTCGCGCAGTAACCGGGCCATGAGCGCAAACGGCGTCATTCCCGATTTCGATGCAGGTTTTCGCGCGAAGCTGGCCGATCTCATTTTGTGGCGCCGGGATGTGAGAAAGTTTCGCCGCGATCCGCTGCCGAGCGCGAGCATCGATCGTCTCCTTCGGCTTGCGTGCCTTGCCCCCTCGGTCGGCCTGAGCGAGCCCTGGCGCTTCGTGCTCGTGGAAGACCCCGCAAAGCGCCAGCGCATGCGCGAGAATTTCAAAGCGGCGAACGCGGAGGCTCTCGCGTCTTACAATGGGGAGCGAGCGGCGCGCTATGCGGCTCTAAAGCTCGCAGGCCTGGATGATGCGCCGGTGCAGCTGGCTGTGTTTGCGGAGCCAGATCCCGCGCAGGGCGCAAAACTCGGGCGGCGGACCATGCCGGAGACCGTCGCTTATTCCGTTGTGACGGCCGTTCACACGCTGTGGCTGGCCGCTCGGGCCGAGGGAATTGGCGTGGGCTGGGTTTCCATTCTCGATCCGGCTCCCATTGCCCGCGATCTGGATGTGCCGCCGCATTGGCAGTTCATCGGCTATTTCTGCCTTGGCTATCCGCTGGAGGTTACGGACACGCCGGAGCTGGAAAGGATGAACTGGCAGAAGCGCGCCGACCATGCAGCTTTCATCTTCCGCCGTTAAAGAGCGATCTCGTTTGCGGACGCAAGTTTAGAGAGCGCATTGAAGCCGCAGTGATGGCCGCACTTGATCCCCGGATCACGTCCGAGGACATGCGCAGCTTTCCAGTCTGGAACACCGTTGTCGTGGGTGGTCCGGTCTAAGCAGAGCTTTGCCGCCTGGCCAACGAATGGACAGCATTACTCTTTCTCAGTCGCCGAGCTCTCCCGCGTTGGTCGGGCTCCGGCGCGATTTCAGGGTACAACCGCTGTATCATCAGCAGCGAAATTTCCAGACCGAACCGTGCGGCGCGCATAGACGAACTATGCCGTATATCTGCTTGTGGACAAAATATTCAAGCTTCTATTTCATTTTTGACTTTAGTCCCATCAATGGTTTCAAATCCGGCCCGTGTTTTTATTGCAGATGCTGGTCTTTGCTAAAAGACCTTCTTCTTTTTGTGGTGAGTTGGTGCGGCTTGAAAAGATGCAACTCCCCGCTGTAGACAGCAAGATAAAGAAGACGCTTTAATGCTACAAATCTATAGATCCGAAAGTGTAATCTCCGCTAAATCGCCGGAACTCGCTATCGTTGTGCCGACCTTCAACGAGTGCGGCAATGTGATTCCGCTCCTCGAAAAAATCGGGGAGACCTTGACGGATATTGCTTGGGAGGTTGTGTTTGTTGACGATGATTCAAACGATGGCACTGTTAGGGCGATAACAAAGCGCTGCCTGACAGATTCCGGAGTACGCATTCTCCGACGGATAGGACGCCGAGGGCTTTCATCGGCTGTGGTGGAGGGAATTCTCAGCACAACTGCTCCCTATATTGCTGTAATCGATGCAGACCTGCAGCACGACGAGCGGCTTTTGAGGCAAATGCTCATGTCCCTTCGCAGGAGCGAGTTCGATCTAGCTGTTGGAACGCGCTATTCGGGCGAGGGAGGTGTTGGTGATTGGGATCTTCGGCGGCGCGTCATCAGCGCGGTGGCAACGAGGCTTGCGGTACTTGTGCTCCGTGCGCGCTTAAGCGACCCCATGAGCGGCTTTTTCATGATCCGCCGCGAGGCGTTCGAGGCTTCGCTGCGACAGCTTTCTTTGCAGGGCTATAAGCTCCTGGTTGACATTATTGCTTCAGCGCCTGAGCCGCTCCGTATCAAGGAATTCCCTTCTGTATTCCGTATGCGGCAACGTGGCGAAAGCAAACTCGACGCTCTAGTATCACTCGAATACCTCATGCTGTTGCTGGACAAGATGTTTGGGCGGTGGATCCCGGCTCGATTTATTCTTTTTATGGCGATCGGCGGCCTAGGTGTATTCGTGCACATGGGCATACTTGCCTTCCTGCTGAAAGCCGCGGACGCATCATTTGTTGTTGGGCAGAGCATCGCGAACTCGCTTTGCGGCACTTGCGGTTGTTCTTTTCGTTATGATGCTGGAAACATGTCTAGCGAAGCGCGCAACAACCAATTCAGCAATTGCAAGGCAGTCTAGTCCGCACCTGATTTTCGGTTTGCTGGCAACTCTTGCAGTTCTTAGCATGTGGCACGTTCCCGCCTTTTTAAGCGATCCGCATACTTGGTAGGTAGTCGTTTACGTGCCCATTTTGCTTGGATGCTATGCTCCGGGGTTTTTTGACCGGCTAGCCAATCCTACTCAGCCACAAAGCCGCGATTTTCACACTGCAAAGATTCACATACCCCAACGCACCGTGGCCATCCGGCGCGCCTGCAAGCAGGAGAAACCAGAAAATTTTGCCTCGGGGGTAGCGAAGCTGGGCCCCAAATCGCGTCAACTTCACGCCAACGCATTCAATCAAAATTAACCATCGGATTTCTGTAATTTTGCTTTCGATCGGGAAGTATGACTACGCAATTTTGACAAAAGAGCCAAAATGGCAGCGCCGTAAATCGAGGCGTTCGAGAGAAATACTTATATATTTACTTATGGCCGTTTTACGAAAC
>JBAVVQ010000438.1:0-4157 GCA_049697375.1 Rhodomicrobium sp. | reverse complement strand
AGAAGAATAGGAAAAACTACTCGTAAAGAAATAATTTAAGATACACGTTTTCGACTCGATTGGAACTAGTCCAGGTCTGTTAACGTGCCTGTAATTGTATTTAGCTTGGGGGAAGGCCCAACTTGCTTGTATTCACGAAAAGTTGATAAGCAACGTGGGTAAACGCAAGAAGCCCTGACGGACACAGCCTGGCCTGGCTGGGTGCGATCGAGCGCCTGGATCTGACTTTTCTCGTCGATAGCCCCACCCCAGCGTTGACACCTATCGGCGGCTGCGCTTTTTCGCGAAATAACCCGAACTTTCAACAGCCTTCAACGCACTTTCAACAGCCTTCAACACCCCCTGTTGAAAGTGGCAGCACATAAAACCCCTTATTTTTCATGGCCTTACGGTGCCAAAATCTCGACTTTCAACACTTTGCTTCGGATGAAAGCCACGCAGCCGCAGAGCACATCCTGCAAAGGAAGGCGGGAGGGTCCCTTGAGGCTGCATTCCCAGACGGTCAGCACCCCCACCCGTCGCTGAGTAGCGCCTCCAAAGCCGCGCGGTCGCGCTCACGGTTTCCTGCGATCTTCGCGCTCAAGTCGGTCCGAGTGGCAGGAAGCCGGAACATCGGACAACCATGGCCGTGCCAGAAACATCCATGGACCAGGATCACTGCCCGGTGCTTCGGAAAGACGAGATCGGGATGGCCCAGAAGTGATGATACATGGAGGCGGAAGCGCATGCCTGCACGATGGAGACCGCGCTGCAGCAGGATTTCGGGGCTTGGCATCCCGTCCCCGGATACGGCTCATATTGAACGAGCGCCGCTCTGGGCTGTGAACGTCGGCCATGGCGAGGCGTGAACTATCGGCGCGAAGCTTCGATGACAACGGCGATTTCGAGCCGATGGCGGAGATCAACGTCACACCTATGGTGGACGTGATGCTTGTGCCGCTCATCATCTTCATGGTCGCGGCTCCGCTCATGATCGCGGGCGTGCCGGTGAACCTGCCGCAAACCGCCGCCGCCAAGCAGAACCCGCGCCAAAAGCCGCTCGTCATCACCATCGCCGCCGATGCTAAATATTACATTCGCAATGAGGCCCGTCTAATCTCATAAGGTTTGATGCGACGCAGCACAATGCAAACGATTAATATTAGCGAAGTTTGACAACATTGTCAAGTAAGAAATGTAGATAGCGAGTATAGAAACCATGCTCTTTTGAAAAAAAACTTTTAGCCTTATGGTCCTTTTGCGATAAGGCGCTCAAGGGCTCGAATCTTATCTTCAAGCCGCGCGGCGGTGCCTTAATTTTGCCACATGCCTGACGATTCTACCGAACCGAAAGATCAGCGCGTGACCTTCATGATGACGGCCTCGGAGCTGAACGCGGTTGACGATTGGTCATTCGCCCGCCGCATCCGTTCCTGTGCAGAAGCAATTTGTCAGCTTCTGGCGCTTGGGTTGAAGGCGTCGGAAAAGGACAACAAGCGATGATCTCGCGGCGCGGTGCGTTGCTCGGCTTATATCGGCTGCGATCGCGGCCCCTTACGTGGTCCGCTATGCTGGCGTCTTGATGCCGGCGAGAAATCGCTTGCTTGCCTGTAGGGAAGCCAGCGAGGGCAAAGCCGTTCGCGTCGTCGATCACAAAACATCAATCGAACAACGCGTCGGGTACGGCCGTTCGCTTCAAGGAACCGCGGACCAGATGAACAAGGAAAGGCAGTGTGAAAATGACCGACGAAGCTCAAACCCGGAAAGCCTTCTATTCTGCTGGCGAATTTTTTGGGGTAGCAGAATCAGTTATCCGCCGCAAAGGAGACCCATCTCCCGATCCAGACCCAACTTTTGTTAACGTCATAGCTCGTCTTGCTGAGGCGAGAGCTTGCGGGAAACGGGAGTTTACCGAAGAGGCTATTCGATCCGAGGACGACCGAGCTGCTTTAGATCGATTTGTAGAACTCTGGCCCAAAATTAAAAGCGTTGCTGAGCGTTTGATTGAGACTGGCGACATATCCGGTGAGCAATTTGCCGAGAAGTTTTACCGGCGAGTGACGGCCGGGCTTGCGCTTTGAAGCACCGGGCTTGCTGTGAGCGGCACCGAAAGGCATATTTAACGAATGATCAGCGACGTTGAAACTCTCGTGCTTGAGCACTCGCGGGCAATGCGCGCCGACATGACGGAGATCAAGCTCAAGGTTGACGAGCTTGCCGGAAGCTATGCCGGGTTGCTGAAAATTGCCGCCTCGCAAGGTGATGCCATCCTGCGGCTCGATCGGCGGGTTGAGCGCATCGAAAAGCGCCTCGAATTGGTTGAAGCCTAGCCATGACACGCATGCGACGCCTTCATACACGATACGGCGCCGCAATCGAGGAAGCCATCGTCAAGGCGAAGGCAAGCTGCGGGATTGAGACGGTCACGGCTTTCGATGGTGCGTCAGTATACGCATGTCCTCACGGCGGAGGTATCGCGTGGGGCGTGAACGCGCCTGAAAGCGGCCTGAACATTTTGCGCGGCATTAGGCGACCGGACGGCGCGGACGAGGCCGAAAGCTGAGCTTTTTTTTGGTTTATGCAAAAGTCGAATGCTGCCCTTCAGCGCTTCGAACAGGAGCCTGAAAATCTCGTCAGTCATTAGGAATGGGCCTCCAGTCACTTCGCCCATGCCCGAGCGATGCACGGGTAATCAGGGGCCTTGAATTAGAATGATGGTGAGTTGGGAATTCTCGGCCGTGAGCACTGGCAGTGCAAGCCCGTATCACCCCACGGCTTATCGCTCACTGCAGAAGGGCTGTAAGATCGCCTATGCTGATTCGCCACAGAGTCCGCTTGGGACTTCCCGCGGATTATCAAGCGCATTTTTGGCTTTCCAAGCGGGGGCGAACAGCGTGCGGTTTTTGAGCATGGTGCAGGCGACGTAGAGAAGACGGTCGCCGATGGTCCGGAGAGCGCGGGCATGGGAACAGCCATGGGCTTTCAGAGCAAGATACTTGGCTTTACTTTTCTCATCGCACCGCCTCGCGGCGTCCGCCAAGTAGTGAATGGCGTTCCGATCAGCTCGGACCAGGTGAAGAGTTGGATAAAACGCCCGCACATGCTTGACTCCTTCGCACCGCAATATGGTTCCTGTCGGGCTTGAGCGAACCGAATGCTGGCTTGGCCGGAGCAGGGGGAAAATTGAGTTTTCTACGGCATGGTGCCTCTGCCTTCACTTGGTCTCTCGCTCATCGCGTTTGCCTCGCGCGCCAGGACTATCCTCCCGAGTTGATGATTGACGAAGAATGGTTGACGGAATGGCTGGGTCTCTCGTTCGGAGCCCCCGGTTGCAATAGTTTCCCGGTATCTATAATCGAGAAGGTTACAAACTTAGGGGCAAGTTATCGCATCTGTGTCAGCCATGGAATGGCTCTATCCGCTGTCCGGTTTTGTGGTAGGCGCTGTTGTCGGTCTCACCGGCATGGGTGGCGGATCCTTGATGACACCGCTCTTGATTCTGCTATTCGGCGTGCATCCTCTCACGGCTGTGGGCACCGATCTTCTCTACGCCGCGGTGACAAAAACAGCCGGCACTGCAATCCATTCCAGGAGGGGCAACGTCGACTGGAGCGTCGCAGCGCTCTTGGCCGCCGGCTCGATCCCCGCCACGGTGCTGACGATATGGGTCCTGTCCTTGATGCCCAGGGAGAACCCGGGCACAGCTAGCATTATTTCCATCTCGACCGGAGTGGCGCTGATCATCGCCGCTGTCGCAATCTTCCTTCGCCGCCATATACGAAACTATGCTCTGGAACGTGCCGACGATCCCACGCGAACACGCTATTCAGGCCCAATCACCGTGGTGTTCGGTGCGTTACTCGGCGTTCTTGTGCCGTTGTGCTCGGTCGGCGCCGGCGCGCTGGGTGTGGCCGTTCTGTTCTTTCTCTATCCGAGATTGCCGCCCGCTCGTATCGTCGGCTCCGACCTCGCCCACGCGGTGCCTCTGACCCTTGTAGCCGGGCTCGGCCACTGGCTCCTCGGAGACGTGGATTGGCACATTGTTGGCTCTCTGCTGCTGGGATCCTTGCCAGGGATTTATTTCGGTAGTCACATTGCGGCACAGATCCCCGATCGAATCTTACTGCCTGTCCTAGCCAGTATCTTGATGCTGATTGGTCTGAGGCTCATCGCTTGGT
>JBAVVQ010000437.1:0-2617 GCA_049697375.1 Rhodomicrobium sp. | reverse complement strand
AAGAGCTCAGAGGCTGGCCCAAGGCAATATGCGCCGCCCGCGAACATCACCGCGCCCGCCCGCGCGCCCGAAGGGGCCTCGAATGATCGCCAACACCCGCTTCTGCCCGCGCTGTGCGCAAATGGTGTGCCCGAGCGTGGCTTGCATGCCTGCGTGCCCGTTCGAAAGGTCGCGGCGTCGTCTAACAAACTTCCGGCGTCGAAAAGAACGCTCCTATCCCTGTAAAGAACGGGGCGCAAGAGCCGTCATCCGGCACGTCGCGCTGCAGGTTTATCTCATCCGCCGCATCCGCGAAGACCTCATTCGAAACCATGTTGAAGGCCGGAAAGGCTTTCGCGCCTTGCTGGCGCGATGGACCGCGGCCGGCTTTGCAAGGATCGTCGGCGATGACGAGATTCGATTTCCGGATCCGAATAATAGGTAACGAACGCAAAAATAATCCAGACGCCAATGAAGACAACCCCGGCAGCCAGGATCGCTTCCCCGGGTATCGGGCCAATAGCTGCGCGCTGTACAAATTCGACGAAACTGGTCACTGGCGTGGGGTGAATGATGATCTTGCCGAGATAGGCCAAGGCTTGGATTGTCAGGACATAGGCGTAAGTGCGCCTCAACCTGCGTCCGATCGCGCGGGATAAAGTGATGTGGAATTGGGGTTCGCGATAATCCTGCGAGAGAAACTTCTCCCACCCGGTTCTGCAGATGCAGCCCTTTCCAAGAAGCATTGGCGCATAAAAGTTGGTCTCCATCCATCTGGCTCGGGCGCGAAAAACATTGAAATAGCGGTATCGGCGCGCTTCGAAAAAAAGGAACACAACGGTCAGGACTCCCATCAACAGGATCGGCAGCGCCGAGGCATCGGGACGAGAAAAGGAGATCGACATGGCGAGGCCGAGCCCGGCCACAGCCCAGTTCGTTGTGTTATCAAGGCGCGTGCGCCACGCAGTGCTCCGATAGATTTCGCCGCGATACAAGTGCGCGAGCGCGCCGATCTCAGCGGCATTGAACTCACGCGTGGCCCTTGCCGCGCGCAAGGCCAACCGCCTCGATCGGCTCGCCCGAACCAAACAATCAACCGTAGGGCGAATGTCAGCTGTTGGCATGGCCTATTTCTCCTTATGATTGCAACTTGTGCTTCAGCGCTTTTTTTAGCCGCTCCTCGTCCTGGCAGATTGTTGGTGTCCTGATCGCCAAATGCCAGAAGGGAGGGCATGGAGATCGTATTCGCCAGCCCCTCGCGGGGGCCGATCCCCGCGCTGGTTATCATACGGGCAAGCGCATCCGCGGCATCAGGGGTTTTTGCGGGAAGCAGATAGGCGTTAATCAGCTCGTCGGTAACGAAGGCCTGGTTATAAAAAGAGCACGCGCGCCGAGGATGGCCCAACCTGTGGTGCCGGGATGTGAACTTACCAAAAGGCGCGCAGGCGCCTTAGGATCTGGTCGAACTCGAACAGGTACGGTTCGGCAACCTGTCTATTCGCCGCAAGAATAACGATGTCATGAGAAAAAACGGAAGCGTTGTACCAGTTAAAACTTCCTTCCAGGACCAAATGATCGTCGATAATGCAATATTTGGAATGAACCGGCGAATAAGGAACCGGAACATCATGGGTTCCATAGACCAATGCCACCGGAACGCCTGCCTCTTTCAACCGCCCCACGCTCGGCAACAGCGGCCGCTTGAGTTCCTCCGCCATGGGATGTTCCTTCCCGGGATCGCCCTGCCGGGCAAGATGGCCATTCAGGATGATCTTCACGTCGACGCCGCGCCGGTGGGCGAAGATGAGGGCGTCGATCACACTATCGTGGTGCTCGCCTCGCAACTCGCCGATCAGGAACAGGACAAGCCTGATCGAATGGCGGGCGCGGTGGAGTTCGGAAATGATCGCGTGATGGGGCCCGTAGTTTTTTCCGTTCATGGCGGCGTGGCGTCCGAACGTATACAGCAGATTGAAATGACTGAACGGGTCTATGCCGTAACGCTGGATCACGCCGCCGCGCACGCTCCGAAAGATGTTGTCGAACAAGCGGCTGACGCCCCTTGAGCGGAACGTCATGCCGGATTCCCAGTTCGCCCACCAACGATCGAACGTGATGTTGAACGAACCAATTATGACGTCCTCGTCGCCAAAAATGATGAACTTATTGTGCATGTCCGGCGCAACCTCGATGACCGGATCCTTGGGCGTGCAATAGACCCCCAGAAGTTCGATCCCTGATCGCTTTAGCCGGACGTAGTTGTCGCTGTTGGTCAGCGTCATCTTGCGCCAGTCGACGATGCACTGGACTTTGACTCCGTTCGAATGAGCGTGGATCAAATGGTTGATGAAATCAGTGTCATCAACGCAATCGACGCAAACCTTGACGGCCTGCCGCCGGTGAGGGTTTTCACGCAGGCTGCGGCGTATGGCATAGCGGACCGGAACGAATCGTGATCATTTTGATCTTTGGGATCGACCTCAGCTCAGAGCCATGCCGCCATCTAACAGTTTTGCAGACCTCAACGCCGATCAGGCCCGCGCCGCGCAACACGGCGCGGGCGGCGGGCCCTCGCTGATCATTGCGGGGGCGGGTTCCGGCAAGACCCAGACGCTTGCGCATCGGGTGGCTTATCTCA